>DATNOY010000116.1:0-10930 GCA_036703495.1 Coleofasciculaceae cyanobacterium | reverse complement strand
TTCATGGCAAATCAAAGTGACGTTAATAGCGAAATTTCCAACTCAAATCGGCCGTCTCCCAAGCCGGGAAACAGGGGGCATGCTGACTACAAAAGCGCGCAAACCATCGAGAACACTCCTGTAGAAACCACAACAGTGAAGCTCGTCATTACAAAATCAGTTCATCACAAATTATCTGCAGTCCGTAACAATGCCAACGATCAGGACACAAAACGGCTGCTCAATACCCTTGCTACGCAAACACTGAAATGTTTGACGCTTATACTACAACATACTACAAGATCATTACACCTGCAAGTTCGGGTGTCACCGCCCCATTTCACCTGTGCAGGCAAAAGATTCACGCACAGCGAGGATGATTTCTGACACTGCCTTGAACGCTCATCTGCCGAATACTTCACCCGTACTTTTTTCTAAACCGGACTTTGCCCATAAAACGGCAATGCCTCAGACCAATCAGGGCGATCGCCGCTTTGCCAAGCTCGATAGGCTAGATGCAGGACGGCCGGAGCCGTGGCACCCAATCCCGCTTCTGCTGTAATCAAATGATAGGGTGCCTGCCACGTGCTGAGGGTCTGCTGCCACTGATCCTGGCTCATGACCTGATCCGTTAGGAGGGGCTGCAGATCGGCGGAATAAATGGCAACATGCACTTCGCCGCGTTGAGCAGGCATTTGTACAGCCAGATCCGTAGACAGCGGGGAGGCAAAGCGGTGAGTTTGGGCGATCGCAGCCAGGGTAGAAACGGTAAACAGCGGAATGTCTAACTGCTGTGCCAATGTGCGGGCAGTCACGACGCCAATCCGAGTGCCGGTAAAACCGCCCGGCCCTTTGGCAACTGCCAGAAATCCTAAATCTGACCAGTGTTGGGGATGCAAGAACTCTGCCAAGTACAGATGCAAATGGGTAGACAAATCCCGACCGAGCGCCCAACTTTGGTGGCGAGTTGCTGCTGAAACATTACCTGCTGAAAAGTTACTGAGAGCCAACCCCAAATCTGGGCTAGCCGTATGAATAGCCAGGGCGTATGGTTTGGGCTGGATGGCGTTTATCATAAATCAGTGTGACCCCAAGTGTGACCCCATTAGATTGCATATGCCTTCACCCATTCTGACCTTTGATTTTGCCTCAGATTTTTCAGAAGGGTTAGCGGCGGTGCGCATCGGCGATCGCTATGCTTATATTGATCGCGCCGGACGCGAAGTGATCACCGTTGATTCTAGCTTTGACGGGGCCTCATCCTTTTCAGAACAGCGGGCCCTGGTGCGGGTAAATGATGTTTTTGGCTATCTCGATCGCAGTGGGCAGGTGATCATTCCACCCCAGTTTCCGGGAGCCAATGCTTTTTCTAACGGTCTGGCTGCCGTGCGCACTGGCAATGGCTACGGCTATATTGATTTGGCAGGCAAGATGGTGATCGCCCCCAAGTTCACGCTGACCAGCGATTTTTCGGAAGGGATCGCTGCCGTTAAGCAGGACGATCGCTATGGTTATATTGATCCTCAAGGCAACTGGGCGATCGCGCTGCAATATGAAGATGCCTGGAGTTTTTCAGAATCGCGGGCAGTGGTTCGCGTTCAGGGGCAATGGTGCTATATCGATCGCACTGGCACTGTGGTCATCCCTTCTGCCTTCGATGGCGCTTTTAGCTTCTCTGGAGGTTTGGGGCGGATCCGCCGCGGCACAACCTGGGGATTTGTCGATCCCACTGGCGCTTTGGCGATCCCGCCCCAGTTCGATTTTGCCTCCGATTTTGCCGAAGAGCGGGCGGCAGTCCTGGTAGGTAGTCAGTGGGGCTACATTGATCCCCAGGGAAAAATGGCGATCGCGCCTCAATACAGTTTTGCCGCCAACTTTTCAGGCGGGCGGGCTGCCATCACCGTTAAGGGCAAAATTGGCTTCATTGACCCGGCTGGCAAAGTAGCGATCGCGCCCCAATTCACGCAAGCCGGATCTTTCTCCGAAGGGTATGCCTGGGTGCAGCTAGAGAATTCTCGGCATTTCATTGATCCAACCGGCAAATTTTTACAGCGGTAGGGGCAGATTTTGCGAAACGTTCTGCGCTTTCCCCCTTGCTAACAGCCGACCCTGCTTCTAAGCCAATGCTGATCACCTGATACCCAGATGGCGATCGGCATGACAAGTTTTGGAAATACTAAATACCTCGGCATAATTAAAAACCAGATCTAAAGCTCCTACCGCCTTCGCAGCGGGCAGTAGGAGCTTTAGGTTTAATTAGGGCTATCTATTTACTTGACTGCAAGCACGTACTTGCAGTCAAAAATCAATTCCATTAAAATGCAAGTAAGCACTTACATTAAGCTATGAATTCTGAGTCTGTTGCGCCCAGAGCTGCCAAAACCCGCGATCGCCTCCTCAAAGCTGCTGCCCAGGTTTTTGCCACAGCCGGGGTAGATGGAGCTACCACGCGCGAAATCGCTCGGGTGGCTGAGGTTAACGAGGTGACGCTATTTCGGCATTTTCAAAGTAAGGAGCAGCTCTTAGGGGCTGTGATCCGTCAGGTCAGCGCCTTACAAACAGAAGCTCTCGATCAACAGAATGAATGGACACAGGATTTGCAGACTGATCTGCTGCACTATGCCTGGCTCTACAACAACATGCTGGAGGAGCATGAAGCCCTAATTCGGACTTTTATTGGCGAAGCCAAACGCCATCCCGAAGCAGCCCGGAGCGTTCTGCAAGAAACAGCCCAAAATTTGCGCGATCGGCTGATCGCCTACCTCAGCCTCCGGCAGCAAAACGGCACAGTCCGGGCAGATGTAAATCTGCGGGTAGCCGTCGATCAGCTTACTGGCATGTTGTTGGCAGGGATGTTACGGCGCAGCGTGGTTTCAACTTCCCCCTCCTACAGCCGCGAGTCCTACATTGAAGAATCTGTGGCGCTGCTGGTGCGCGGTATTGCCGCTACACCTGCTCCAGAAAACCAAGATCCAGAAGATTTGTTCTAGCTTGACAACGTTCAACCCATCCGTAACTCATGGCTTCAACTTCTCAACGTCGGACTAACGCCCGGCCTCGCTCATCCGTCGATGCTGCTGGCTACATTCAAGGGCCGCTCAAGTGGGCGATCGCTCTGGCTGTTTCTTTAGGAGCCATCCTGGAAGTCATTGATACCAGCATTGTCAACGTGGCAATCACCGACATGCAGGCCAGTTTAGGCGCAACCCTCAGCGAAATTGGTTGGGTGATCACGGGTTATGCGATCGCCAATGTGGTGTTGATTCCGCTATCGGCTTGGTTAGGCGATTATTTTGGTCGCAAAACCTATTTCATCTTCTCGCTGGTGGGTTTTACCGTGTCCTCCATCCTGTGCGGATTGGCGCTGAACCTACCAATGTTGGTCATTGCCCGCATTGCCCAGGGGCTATGCGGGGGCGGCTTGTTAGCCAAAGCACAGGCCATTCTCTTTGAAACGTTTCCACCGGCAGAACAAGGATTAGCCCAGGCCGTGTTTGGAGTGGGGGTGATTGCCGGTCCGGCAATTGGACCGACGCTAGGCGGTTATTTAACAGACAGTTTGGGCTGGCGCTGGATTTTCTTTATCAATCTACCGTTTGGCATGTTGGCCGTGCTCATGTGCTGGATGTTTCTGCCTAAAGATCCAGTACAGCGGGCCCAGCGTTACAAAGTGGATTGGTGGGGCATTGGACTATTGGTGATCGCAGTAGGTAGCCTGCAAACTTTCCTGGAAGAAGGAGAATCTAATGAATGGTTTGACTCTCAATGGGTTGTGGCGCTAGCGATCGCCAGCATATTGGGTTTAAGTCTATTTATCTGGCGCGAGTTGGCTACTCCCCACCCGGCCGTAGATTTGCGAGTGCTGCGCCATCGATCGCTGGCGGCAGGCAGTGTTTTATCGGCTCTAGTGGGAATGGGGCTATATGGAGCGCTATTTGCCGTTCCCATTTTTGCCCAAAGCGTACTGCACTTCACGGCAACTCAAACTGGGCTATTGCTGGCTCCGGGGGCATTGGCTTCTGCCATTGTCATGGTGATGCTGGGCAAGCTATCCAACAAGGTAGATGCGCGGTTGCTGATTGGGGCTGGGGCGATCGGCATTGCCCTGACGATGTTTCAGTTGGCTACGCTCACGCCGCAAACGGGGCAGGATGAGCTGTTTTGGCCCTTGCTAGCGAGAGGAGGCTTCACAGTTCTGATGTTTCTGCCTCTCAGCCTGGCAACCTTAGGGTCATTGCCCAAGGCAGATGTTTCGGCAGGATCCGGCTTCTACAATTTGACTCGCCAGTTGGGCGGCAGCGTCGGCATTGCCTTACTAACTACCTTGCTCGATCGCCGCGAAGCCTTCCATCGCGCCGTTCTTTCCAGCAATCTCAGTTCCTACGATCCACAGACTAATCAGCGGCTCAGCGCGATCGCGGGCGGGTTGCAAAACCAGGGCGTAGATGCCAGCACCGCACAGCAACAGGCCTTAGCCGTGCTAGATCAAATTGTTAACACGCAAGCAGCAGTGCTATCCTTTGCAGATATTTTTCGAGTAGTCGGGGTAGCCTTTCTATGCGCTTTGCCACTGCTCGCTTTCCTGGGGAAAGGCAAAGCCGGACGCAATGCCCCATCGGTGCACTAGCGCCCAGTCGTTCGTCAAGTCAGCCACTCATCTACCGCTTCTGCCTTGGTATTCGTCCGACGCACTGGCGTTTCACGGCTAAACTTCATGTGAATAGCCCGATTCTGCTCACCATCAGCCGCAACGGCCAGGATAGGGTAATCCATATTGCCATCAGGGAACATGACCTGAAAGCGGAAGGTGCCATCAGGACTCAGTCGAACAATCTGCCCGCCAATCGTGACCGTGGCATCCGGTTCAGTTGCTCCGTAAACAATGAGTTCAGCATCCGCAACTAACCAAAACTGGCGAGGACGGATCGGCGGTATCGAAGCAGCAAAGCCCACGCCGGACATACCCACGCCAGACATGCTATACAGCCCAATGCCCGACATGCCGACACCCGACATGCTGTACAGCCCTGCACCGGACATCATGCCAATCCCAGACTGTAAGCCCGCGCCCGACATCATGCCGATGCCAGAAGCGCTGTACAGTCCGACGCCGGACGCAGTATACATACCCACGCCGGACATGCTGTACAATCCCGCACCCGACAGGCCCGCACCCGACAGGTTAGTTAGACCCATTCCCGACATCATGCCGATGCCCGATAAGCCTGCCAGTCCGATACCGGACAGGCTATACATGCCCACGCCCGACATGCCAATCCCAGACATGCCCACGCTCGACATACTATAAAGTCCGGCACCCGACAGGTTAGTTAGACCCATTCCCGACATCATGCCGATGCCCGATAAGCCTGCCAGTCCGATACCAGACAGGCTATACATGCCTACGCCCGACATGCCCACGCCCGACATGCCAATCCCAGACATGCCCATGCCCGACATGCCAATACCAGACATGCCCACGCCCGACATACTATAAGGTCCAGCACCCGACATGCCAATCCCAGACATCATGCCGATGCCGGATACCATGCCGATGCCGGACACCATACCCGACATCATGCCAACCCCAGATAGTCCGGCTAGTCCCATGCCCGAGAGGGTATACATACCCACGCCCGACATGCCGATCCCCGAGAGAGTTGGAACACCAGCAATCCCTAACAGCCCAACTCCAGACATACCGATCCCGGACATGCTGTACATGCCCACACCCGATAGCCCAAGTCCGGACATCATGCCCACACCCGACATGCCAATCCCAGACATGCCAATCCCAGACATGCCGATCCCAGACTCCGTTGGAATAGCCGCCAAACCAGACGGGAATACAAACGAGCTAACGATAGCTTCTGGAACTTGCTGCATCGAGCCAAACAAAGATCCGGCTACACGCTGTTCTTCAGCCAACTCTGCCAAGCCGAAGATGCGATCGTAAATGGCATCATCCAACGAAGTTCGGTGGGTAGGAGGCACAAGTTCATAAAAGGTTCGGGCACGAATTTCTTCTTGCCAAGAAACCGTAACAAACTTCTCGTCTTCCCAATCTGATGGATAGATAGGTGGAATGCGCACAGGAGCCGACTGGGCCAACAGCAGCCAACGTCCTTCATTCGTTACATAACCAATCTCTACAATGTAGTCGCGATCGCTAATCGGTACAGGAATATACCAATCGCGGGCCACCTCTTCGCAGTCGTATTGCTGGAGGCTATGGGGATTCTGGGCCAGCACGTTAATGTCAGTGACATCATAAAACCGCAGCGCTAATCGAGTTCCCCCCATCTGCCGTAGCTCTTCTCGGCGTTCTGCGGGAATGTCCCAGTAGGCATAAGCCCAGTGAGGATCGCGGGGCATCAACGTGATGCGACTTTCGTCATAGCCATTAGGTAGATCAGGCAAGCCTTCATCAACTGAGGACAGTGCTTCAGGACTGAGATGAGGCTGCCCTAAATCAAATTTCGCAGTCTCAACCTCAGTTTGGGCGCGATCGCCCTCGGCATCTGGCTGAATCCCCAACAACGCCGACACAGACAACAGGGCAGCCGCTCTTTCTGCAGCATCCATTTCGGGTAGCTCTGCTTCGGCTGGCTCCAAACCTAGTTCTGCGGGTTGCAAACCAGGTTCAGTTGGCGGCTCAACTGGCAGCTCAACTGGCGGCTCAACTGGCGGCTCAACTGGTAGTTCAGCCGCAACTACAATTGGTGGTTCAGCTGCAACTTCACTGGAAGGGTCAACTGGCAGCGTCGGTAGTTCAGCAACCGCATCTTCCACCACTGCAGACTCAGCTGCTACTGGTTCAGCATCTAACAAGAGTGCCTCGATCGGCTCTTCAACGGCAGGTTGCGACACGGGCGGCACCCGTACCGGAGCCGATCGCGCCAATAGCAACCACTGATCGCCAGCTGTGAGGTAGCCGATCTCAGCTCTATAATCTCGATCGCCTATCGGAATAGGAACATGGCGATCGATTTCAGTCTCGGTACAAGCAAATTGCTGAACGCCATGAGGAGCATCTGTTTCGGACTGAAGATCTGTGACATCAGCAATCCTTAGAGTGAGGACTTGCCCTCCCTGGTGACGCAATGCCGCTTTTGCCGCCTCCGGCGTTTCCCAATAGGCGTAGGCAGACTCAAAGCTGCGGGGGGTCAGCACAATGCGGCTGGGCGGAATCGATTCGGGTTGCGACGAACTAACGGCTACTTCTGGCTCAGCTACTTCTGGCTCAGCTACTTCTGGCTCAGCTGTTTGCCCTGCAGCCATGGCCACACCTGCCCCAGCTGCCAAAACCGCACCTCCTGCGATCGCCCCCAGTCCAAGGGCACCCAGAGCAGCATCTCCTTCACCGTTCGCTGGGGCTGCAACCGCAGGAGCAGGCGGCACTCGCACTGGAGCCGATCGCGCCAGCTGGAGCCAGTGTTGATCCTGCGTCAGGTACCCGATTTCTGCAATGTAGTCCCGATCGCTCTCGGCAATCGGCACATGGCGATCTTCATCCGTTTCATTGCAATCAAACTGCAGAACACTATGGGGGGACTGAGTGTCTAGATCAATATCTGTGGCATCGTAAATCCGCAATTTCAGCGCTTCGCCCCCCTGCTGCCGCAATGCCGCTTTATGATCCTCCGGCGTTTCCCAATAGGCATAGGCTTGTGCTGAGTTGCGGGGAGTTAGTATGATTCGACTACCTTTACGCCCTGCTGCACCTAAAGCAACTGCACCCAAAGCCGCCGCTCCGACCCCTGCCGCACCTGCCGCACCTGCACCTGCACCCGCGATCGGAAAGCTGGGCGACGTAGGTACTGCCACTGGAGGCTCTAGACGATCGATACCCGTGCGATCGGCAGAAATCACTGAACCCGTCCGTCCCGCCAGCGTTGTTGGCTCCATATTGGAGGGTGGTACAGGTGGAGGAGCAACCCGCTCATCCATCTGGCGCAAATCGGTCTGCTGACGCCCTTTCCGCCACCAGAGTACAGCTCCAACACCTGCTACAAGCGGCAGCAGCAGCCAAGGCAACCAATCCGCTCGAGATTCCTTAGGAGTTGCGGCAGGTACAGCCGCTGGAGATTCACTGGCAGTTGGACTGGAAGAAACTGCTTCTGATGTAGGACTGGGAGTGGTTTCTAGAGAAGGGCTAGGAGAAACTGCTTCTGATGGAGAACCAGGAACAACTGCGGCACCCGCTGCAGTTACACCCGCTGCAGTTACACCCGCTCCAGTCGTTCCTGCTCCAGTTGTTCCTGCTGCAGCTGCACCCGCTCCAGTCGTTCCCGCTGCAGTCGTTCCCGCTCCGGCTTGCGCGATCGCCTGTTGATTAGAAGCATCCGTTGCAAAGCCTAGAAATGCCAGAGCAGCGGGGCTAGGAGTGTCTTTGTAAACATAGGCTAGGGGTTGGGAGAAGGGGTAGCGTGGATCCGTTGGTAGGGTTTTGTGCATAGGCACAATCCGGACGTCGCTGCGATCGCGCACCTGATCCACAACGGCATAGCCAATCCCATCGGTTCCCAGTTCCTTAACAACAGCATCCGTTGTATCTTCTGAGGCTTTAACAGCAGTGCTGCCTGTCTGAAACGGCGCTTGTTTGAATACCGGATAGTTGCTAAATGCTAGCCGAGTATCGCTGTTATCTGGGCGATCGACAAATCGGATTGCACCGGGACTGCCGCCTAACTCTGACCAATCCTGAATCTCTCCCCGGAAAATTCTGGCAAATTGCTCGTAGCTGATGTCTGCTTTAAAGGGGTTATCGGCTCCAACAATAATGGCAATCTTGGGGCGAGCCACGGGTATGGCCACCAAGCCTTTGGCTTTCTCGTCCTCGGTTAAAGGCCGACCAATTGCCGCTAAATCGATATTTCCATTCAGCAATGACTGTAGAGCTGCATCGGTTCCAGAGTAGCTAGCTTCTACCTTCGTACCAGCATACCGCTGCTCAAAACTCTGCTTTAAAAGCTGATTGATGGCCTCTAAACTGGTAGAGCCATCAATTTTGACAAGGGTATTGCTGGCAACACTCTCTGGAATCTTCAGCGTTGGAGGAGCAGAGGTCGCTTGCGCCAAAAAAGGGTGGGTATTAAACGAAACTGCTGGAGACTTGGGGGCAGCAACCAGAGCAAGGATTAAAGTCAGAGCGATGACAGGGGAACTTCTTCTGTGCAACATCATTTGAACTTAATGTTAACCAACCCTAACTGTTGTTAATCTTTACAAAAGATTCGCCAATTATATACCCCCCGTCAAGGTCTGTCTGTTCGCTACTATTTGAGATTAACAAGGCTGAAACAATTGGGGATCAAGGGGATCAAGGGATCGAAAAGTTAGGGGATCCTGACGGAGAGCGTCATACCCGGAAAGTCAGATCTTTGATCCTTCACAAACTTCGACGTTCGGGCAGAACTCTGCGTCTCCTTTTAGAAGAAATTTTTCGAAAAATTTGCCGCAAAGGTTTTGATCGCCCTCTGGAGTGTGGGGCAGATACAATTGGAACTTGCAGAAGTCCCAGGAGTTCTTGCCGGAGCGATCGCTGAGTCCCATAGACATCTAGTAAAGTCAGCCCTAAACTCACCAGCAAGATGGCTAACCCTGCAGTAAACAAGACAAGAGCAACACTAATTAAGCTATTCCAATTCATCAGCGTCCGGCAGGACATGATGAACGCACTGCCGAGACAACAAAGCAAAGCCCAAAGCGCTGTTACAACGCTAGTATGAGTCAAATTATAATGACGCCGAAGCAAAGGAAACTGCGCTTTAAGTTGCTTAAAACGTTGTGGGTGAGGTTGCGGATGAGTCCCAGTGCGATCGCCTGTATTCAAGTCTGAGTCCAGCCAGCTAACAGAGGCTTCTTGAGAGGCTTCTTGCAAAGCCCGCAGTCGCTCAACTACTGCCCTATGCCGCGTCATCGCGCCATTGAGAACCAGTAAACAAACCATGACCATCAACACAGCATTAAGAATGAGTTGAATCAGTTGAGAGGTTTGTTCCACACGCATGTTGCCTCAGCAGGTTCAGTTTAGTACATTTGTATTAAAACAGATTGTACTAAACTAAGGCGATCCTGCAGACCAAATTTATTGTTGCCTTTCATCCTCTTGTCTACCGCTCCACCGCACACCCCGTTTAACCGTTTCACCCCGCTTAACTGCAATGCTCCCTCCCGATGATGCATCTGACCCCACTCTTACGGGTGCAGACGAAGCGATCGCCCAAGATCCCATTTTTCAGAAACAGGTACAGCGCCTACATCACTTCACGGTCTACAGCCGTTGGCTGATCATCGTCTGTCTCTGGTTGGTCTTGCTCCCCCTTAGCGTCTGGGGTTTGCGCTCTGAGATCGGACTATGGCGGGATCACTTCACGTGGACAGCAGTCCGGTATGCTCTCATCTATCATCGTCTGCCAGCCATGGGCTTAGGGGTTTGTATCGGTATGCCCGTAGCCGTCCTCATTTGGCAGAGCCGTAATATTCTGATGGGGCTGTCGCCAGCCCACCAACGCTATCTCCATAAACAAGTTTTACGGATTCGCCAGCAAGGAAAAAGTCATCCTCTATGGCAATGGATTTGCGAGCCACAAGATTTGCGAGCCACAAGATCGAGAAAGTAGGTTTTAAGCGCCCGGTGGAGCTTTCAAAACCTACTTCTTCGCAGGCTGTACGGTACAAGCTCCCGGTGGGCTAGGCGGCTGGCAATTGTTAATGTAAAGCTGTTCAATGTAAGGGGTCTGCCAGTTTAAAGGAATTTCCAATAGATCGCGGGTCCCTGTAAAGCCCTGACCAATGAATAGCAGCAGAGCAAATCCATTCAGGAAAACATGGACTTTCCGCCAACGGTTGGTTCTGTCTTGGTAAATGTCAGGAAAAATAGCCAGGGAAAAAATCATCAGCAAAGCTGCCAACATACCGTAGTGATAGTGCGAAACGAACCATTCAG
>DATNOY010000115.1:0-7675 GCA_036703495.1 Coleofasciculaceae cyanobacterium | reverse complement strand
TATACATTGGGTTGACCTGCTCTAAACATTGCTCCGCGCCCTGCAGAGCTGGAGCTTAGAGCACCCCGAAGCGATTGCTTCACCGCCTCTAGTTCCGCGTCTGGGCTCGGATACAGGTTAGTTGCTTTATTTTTATCCGCTGAGAACGATACGGTGACTGCGCGACTCTCACGTAGTTTCGCTAACTCATCATCGGTGTACTTCGCGCGTCTCTGCCCAGTTCCTCCAACTGCCATGGTCTTGAGGAGAATGTCGAGACCCTTATCATTATCGAACTCATCCCAAACCCTTCCTTTTTTGGACTTTTTACTGCCCAGCCGCTCACTTCGTATATTCTCCCTCAGTCCTTCAACATACGTATCAAATTCTTTTTCGCTAATGAACTCTTTGTCCGGGATACTATACCAGCATTCTTCTGCCGTCTGATTATTCCTTAACTTCACCCTCCCCTTGGAATACTGAGGATCTCCATCCAGTACCGCGTATTCATAATCTTTGCTGATTGCACTGACCATCCACTTTCGACCATCTGGTACCAGAGGAGCAATCACCCTTAGCAAAAGTGCTCGGAGGGTCAGGGCATCCTTGCCTCGCCCTTGCTTTCCCAGTTCGGTGATGATGGTATCGCTGTAGACCTTAGCCTCATCGATAACCTTAAACATCTCTTTGGCAGAGTCAACAGACTCTCCGACAGCATCGAAGATCTGATCTGCCCGGACATCGTCTTTACACCACGTCTTAAAGCTTTGCCTCAAGTGCCAGGTGCCATAGGTAAGCAGGAGGGGAGCCGTACTTACCGACTCAGGCGTCTTTTCGTTCTTGTCTGCGGGCTTGTTTAGCTTCCGGGCACTTTCAATAGCCTCTAAAGCATCTTGACCCAATACCAGCTTGTAGGTTGGAAAAAGATTGGGCTGGGGATCAATCAGTACTTTTTTCATGGCCGCAGATTGGAATTCTTCACGCGTTTCCTGGCTCAGGTCATTTCGGGTATCCAGGATCTTGAGGAGGACGGGTAGCGGTAGATTGGCGGGCTCTACCTTCTTGCCATCTAAATCTACCGGCTTGAGTTGAATAGGATTGTTACCCGGTTGGTGCCAGATCTCGGGGGTTAATTCTTGTACAGTTCCTGTAGTCTCCTGCTGAGGACGTTGCATCTGCAACGCTTTTGCTCCCATCACATCCGCTTCATGTTCCAGTCCCTCATCATCATTGACCGGAACCCCGTCCTTTAATTGCAGCGTCGGCTTTACGCGGCCCTGCGCCTGCTGCACCACGTGCCAAGCTTCGTGCGGCAGATGTCGTTCCTGCCTCGGTGCGACGTGGATATCAGTGCCTTGGGTGTAGGCTAAGGCGTTGAGTTGTGCGGGTTGGGATGAGTTGTAATGGACGTTGACATCGTCCAGGTTAAATCCGGAGAGGGATTCAATACTGGACTTGAGGCGATCGGGCAGTCCAGTAGGGTTAAGACGCTGCGCCGCTGCTGTGGCTGGATTCTTGCCACCTTTTGCTTGGATCAGGCGAACCGTGTTCAGGGTCGATTGGGTTTCTGGGGCTATATGCGGCCTAATAGCCCGCTGAGGCGGAACTGGTGCTGAGGTGGGTTTGCTAGGAGCATGCAATGGAATCTTGGCAAAGTTGTGACTGAACCGAGAACCTTTTTCCTGTCTTTGCGCCCAAAAATCAGCCATTTTGGCTTGCAACACCCCCAATCGTTCCTGCTCTACAGGCGCGATCGCCCCGCTCTCTTGCTTGAGCTGCAGGCCCAACGCTTCCCACTGGTTTTGATTAAATGTTGCGTTCTCCAGTGCTTCTGAGGTAGGAGGAGTATGAGAATCCTGTTTTGCTCGAACCGGATCAAACTGAGCGGGTTTTGCCTGTGATGGGGGACTCCAGAGGGAGGATTTATCAATTCTTTGCTGCACCATACTACGCCTCGGCTAATGGGTCACTAGGATTGGCGACTCCTACCCTTCCGCTCACTGCCGTTCAACTAGATGGGGCTACTAGTTTCTCTACAGCGCCCCAGTCTGAGTAGATGGATAGAATCTTCCTTATCGTATGCCGATCGCGGTAAATTAGACGAGTCTTTTCGCCCCACTTCAGTCCAGTATGGTTGCAGTTGAGAACTTAGGAATTTGAGACCACAGCGATCGCCCCACAATTGCCTCTGGCGATCGATCAAATGCCCTATGCACCGCTGTCGGCGCTTAACTGCGTAACCAGTCCTGGACATGAATTCTTCGGAGTTAATCTGTCTAACTTGTGAATAGGCTGAATGTTTCAGCCTATTCATCCACTTTAAAATGATGGACAGAAACATTCTGTATATCCACCTAATTTGGGGTAATATCCAGAACCGTTCAGCCTAATACGCCCAATCAGGGAAATAGGTAGAACCGATCCGCATCTCTTCAACGGGTCTCTTAGCAACACAGGGGTTAAATAAAGATAGAAATCATTGGGTAAAGCGATCAGATTCACCAGATCGCTAGTCTCCTGCCAGAACCGATCGCCTTCCCTTCTCAAAATTATCCTCAATCCATACCTTGAGGTATCCTCCCCCTCTGTTTTACCCAGAATTCCTGGGATTGTCAGCCCCTAAAATGCGATCGCCCCTATTTCATGACAATTGTCATGCCTTAACCTGCGATTCCACCATCTGCAATACGATTGCAAGTCAATACAATGAGATTGCGAGTCAATACAATTCCATTGCGACCCCATACAATACGATTGTGAGTCGATACAATGCCATTGTGAGTCAATACAATACGATTGCGAGTCAATACAATGCTATTGCAACCCCATACAATGCAATGTAGCTCAGACGGCCCAGCTCAAACCCCAAAGGGTTAAGGTCTAGGCGATCGCATCCTGTGAGCCGCAGAAATCAGGAGCAGCGATCGCCGTCAAGTCGCAATTTTGCCAGAAGAGGCGCTTACAGATCCTATCCGCGAGTGAGAAGTCTGCTCGGTGGTTGAGTACAAAGATCAGCAAACGCTAACAATTGCTTTAATACGCTTGTGCTGTACGGAGATGCCAGTGGACAAACCAAAGGTGACGGATGAATCCATTAAGGCAGCCAGAGAGGCGGCAGAAACCGGCTTGACCAATCCCTCAAGGTGCGATTCGCGGTGCGGGCAAATTCGATATGAGGTTCATCCGGTTCAACGGCAATAATTGGGGCAGGTACTCCTACACCAAACTGCTGAATGACTTGATTCGCCGCTTCCAGTCCAGTGACATAGGCTTTTTCCTGCGACCAGGAACCATGACGGGTAATAATCCAATCCCCACTCATAAACAGATTCGATACACTCGTCCTTCCAGGCAGCATAGATTGGTAACTGCCAGGAGAGAAATGCGTTACTGCTTTGGGCAATCGCACCACACTGCTGTCGATCACCTTAGCATCTCGAAATTGGGGCACGCAGGTTGCCAGATCGCGCTGCACTTTAGCAATGACTTGTTCATCGTCCATTGGCAGCAGTTGGTTGGCATGGTAAAAGTCAGCTTCAATCACACTACCCGGTTCATGCTTCCATTCATCGTGCAGCGTGTTGAGGTCAAAAAATGTCCATCCGGTTTTGGCATCAAACCCAAAGCAAGCATTAGATGGCAAAGGCACTGACACTTTGCGATCAAACCACAGTCGGGTTGCCAGCACATCGATTGCACCCAAATTCATCAGGTTACGAAATTCTGGAAACTGTCGCAGCGCCGCACTATTGCTGACAATTTTTTGCATTCCCGTGATGCCAACCGCAAAAATCACAGCATCAGCTTCAAATCGCTCATCACCGCATACGACGCCAGTGATCTGAGGCTTACTGTTACCCTGATCCTGAGACTCGATGACTAGATCAGTGACTCGCCGCTGGATGAGAACTCGTCCACCCGCCTGCTCAATTTGCGTCACCCAGGGGCGAAAGATCTGCTCTCCCACCGTACCGCGACACCACACCACATCAAAATCGGGTTGGTGAGCCAGGATGAAGTAATACAGCATTCCTAACGCTGCTGCTGCTGAACATTGTTCTCCCGGTGCAAACAATCCCACCAGCAGCATCGGCTCAAACGACTCTTTGTAAAGACGAGCTGAAACACCAAATTGCTTAAACAGTTCACGAGCCGTCACCGGATCATACCGTCGCCAGGCTGCGTCAGAATTGTCAAAATCGATGATGGCATAGAGCAAGGGCAATGCCGAGAGGCGATCGCTCAATGGCAGTCGCTTAAACTGGGTATACAGAAATGTGCCAAGCGGGGTGGGGAGCCGGGGTTCCTGTTGGAAAATCGGTGACTCTACTTCCAAACCGGCTGGGGAATATTGGGACGAGCGGGTCCAATTGGTAAACGGAGTTAAGCCTAATTGTTGAATTAGGGCAAAAATATTGCGGTAGGGATACCAGAAGCCATGAATACCCGCTTCTACCGATCGCCCCTGTGCCGTTTTCCACCCGGCTACCAGTCCGCCTGGAGACCCGCCTGCTTCCAGGAGGGTAATATCATATCCCTGTTGCGCTAAATGGTAAGCGGCTCCTAAGCCAGCCCAGCCAGCTCCAACGATGACTACTTTAGGACGCTCTTGAGTTTGGTTCATCAGCTAAGATCTCAGTTTCACCTATTCAGCATAAAACGTCCTGCTAGCATCCAGAACTCCAGTGGTACCCATTTGGCATAGAGTGCAAGAATTCCTCCCTCTGGCGTAACTCCCAGGTACAGGTTTATGAGTTCATCTGTGGATAATCGGTATAACCTTACTCTAGAGTTTGGTCGTCCTTGCTATGGAACGGGGTCATCCATAGAGAATTTCAGCAGGATAGCAACTAAGCTCACTGGACATAGATTATTTTGGCAACTCAACGAGCTATGTAGCTAAGCATGTACCAGCGCTCGACTGTCTATACTTTGCATAACTCTATCAAAAGATTGATGGAGTATTTCTTTATAATTCGCAACATGTAATAGAAATCTTACAAATCAGCTTACGGCAGATTGAACTGATTTGAATCGTTCTAGAAATTGTAGGGGAAGACATGACACAACAAACACAACACCAGCAGCAATCATTTCTTGACAAAGTATTAGAGCGGAGCAGTCTACAAACAGCTAATGATGCTCAACGGGCGACGAATATAGTCTTCCGAATCCTGCGGGATATGATGTTGAACAAGACAAGTAACCAGATTGAAAAGGAACTCAAGGAAAGAGCTCCTGAATCTGAACGGGAAGTGGTGGACCTTTGGCAAGATCCTAACGTTATGGTTGCTTTTTTCAGCCGGATCAGTCCTGCACAAAACCTACACATTAAGCCAGGCACCTTTTTGCTGCGCTTAAAAGAAGAAGGTGCCTTGCCGGAAGGAGTTGCGCCAGAGGAGGTTGCAGGAGCTGTATTCTCTGCAACAAAGGAAATCTTGTCTTCAGAGCGGAACCAAGAGATTGCTACATTACTTCCAGGTGAAATTCAGCAGATTTGGCAGCGCGCCTAATTGATTGATCTGGCAATCAGAAATAGATCAGGTCCTTAGGCTTGCATTGGTGCTGGTAAGCGATCGCTTGACAACAGATGGCTTAGTAACAACTGTTGGGGAACTGCTCCTCAACAGTATTGCTATTTCATAGTTTTTGCCGTATCTCAATCTTAAAGGCTGCAAATCTCAAATCCTCTACCTTTATTTGCTCGGCAATTACCTAAAACGACTTTTCTGGAGACATATACCTGTACACTTGTGGCTGTACCAGCCTCAACCCAGAAACAAAGCTAGCTAATAGCTTTCCCAACAATTGGGTGAGGGTTGGGCAATTTTACAACTCGATCAAGCCCCAGCCCACATGACGAGTGCAATTCGTTGGTCGGAGAACATTATTCCTTTAGTGCAACCTGCCCATAGTCCCGAACTCAACCCCATTGAACGGTTCTGGCAATTGCTCAAACAACCGCTGAAAAATCAGCTCTTTCCCTCCTTGCAAGCATTGCGAGAATGAGTTCAAGACCTGTTTGATCAACTGACGATGGAACAAGTCATGTCAGTCTCGTCCTACAACTTTATTTTGGAAGCACTTTTCTATGTGGCTTCACATTAAATTGGTATTAGACAAACTACGATTTCACTCTAATTGTGCCACTCGCTCCATTAACGTAACAAACTGTTTCACCGCATTTCCATATCCGCTACGTAACCACAATCGAGTCCGGGGAAAACAGCCTGGAGGAGCTTTGATCGAGAAAACGAGCTTTTCATTTGGTAACAATTTCTCATCATCACTACGCCAGCCCACTAAGCATTCCAATCGATTCCATGCCTGTGATTCAGTTAATGGCTCTACCTTTTTGGCAAACAGGTTAAAGCGTGATTTTTCTGGCTCCTGAATTTTCTTCCACATCTGCTGCTGAACTTTCAACCCAAACTTTCCAGCACTATATTCCATCCAGAGACGATCAATACTGCTAAGTAATTCCAAAGGAAACTGCCTAATTTCAGGAACCGTTAAAAGCTCATTTTGGTTTTCTATCAAAATCAGCTTTCTGGTTTGCTCATCTGCTTCCTTTATTTTTTCTGTCTTCAGCAGGTCTTCCAACTTCACCAGGTTCTCTGATCCAGTCTCCTTTTCTGTCAAAATGTTTGTCGGTTGTTTTTGTTTTTCAAATCCTTGTTGATAGGAAATTCTATTGGTGTTTGTTCGCTCAATCTGGCTCCCATACACCCCTTCTAGCCTCTGCTGCATCTGTTGAGTTTGAACTGCCCCCCCTGGAACTGTTCCACGGAGAGGAACATGCAGGTTTGCTTCAGATTTAAAGACATCCCCTGTAGATATCCTCGCATAGAAGTTTTGGTAAGCATGCTCACGATTATCTATAGGAAGCTCACTTACAGCAATCCATGTCTCCCAAGATTGATCCAAGTCTAACCTCACAGGAAGCGTTCTTGAAGGTTGAGCCACTGATATATGATGATTCTTGTCGTCTTCGTACCAGATATGAGTCACCTCTAATGGCCTTGCAGGTGATACATTTGTTACATTGATAAAGTAATACTCGGTTGTGCTATTAGCAAAAAAAGCTCGATGAACCCTTAATTTTATGATTCGAGAAACATCAAAGGAAACTAGTGGAGGCTCTATCTGATGTTTCTGAGTTTTGAAAAACTTTGGTTCCGGAGGTGCTTGTAGTTTTGCTGTTGCAATGTCCGGCATTGCAATAATCGGCTCTTTCCTAAGGCGATAACACAGCGCTGTCAAGCTTTTTTCATCTCCAAGAATATATTTATCGCTTCCGTTAAAAACGATAGGAACATGGGGCAAGTCTTGAGACGAAAAGACAACGGGAATGAACTTAGTGCATGCCAATTGATTGTTATAAAGATGTTGCCTGATGATTGTCCCTTCCCAGGTGCTTCCTCGTCCAATCCCAGGTTCTTCATCACCTCTAAACCGTCGCTGATACGTTTCTGTGCAAACTATCAGCACAAACTCGGCCCATTCAATCCTTTTTTCCATCCACAAGTCCCATCCTTGTGAAGGAGTAAATGGAGGCTTGGCTCTAACGTATTGGTCTATATCAGTTTCTATTCCCCAAGGGTCTCGCAGTGTGTTTGCCAATGCCAACACACGATCTTTGTGTTCTTCTGAGTCCCAGCTATAGCTGATAAAGACTTTAGTAGGTGCTTGTGTT
>DATNOY010000114.1:0-5129 GCA_036703495.1 Coleofasciculaceae cyanobacterium | reverse complement strand
TCATAATCCGCCGTTTGACTTCTGCCCCAAACCCCTCGGCGCGGGTTTTGGTATACATCGAAATCAGGTTGTCAGGATTCTCGGTACGGAATCCATACTTCACGCCATCATAGCGGGCCAGGTTAGCTGAAGCTTCCGAGGGAGCAATGATGTAATAGGATGCCAAACCATAGCGGAACTGCGGACAGGAAATTTCCTGGATTTCGGCTCCTAAGGCTTTGAATTGCTCGATCGCCTGCATCACCGCCTGCTCAACCGCTGGCTCCAAACCTTCCCCAAACGTCTCTTTAATGACCCCCACCCGAAATTTCTTCGGCGACTTTAAATCCGGCTTCAGCAGACTGGGATAATCGGGAATTTCCACCTTAATGCTTGTAGAATCTTTGGGATCATGCCCAGCAATTTCTTTCAGCAAAATGGCGGCATCCTCAACCGATCGCCCAAAGGGTCCAATTTGATCCAGGGACGAGGCAAACGCAACCAGTCCATAGCGGGACACCAGTCCATAGGTGGGCTTCATGCCGACAATGCCGCAAAATGCCGCAGGCTGACGAATAGAGCCACCCGTATCTGACCCTAGCGAGACGGTACATTCCCCAGCGGCCACTGCCGCCGCCGATCCGCCCGATGATCCGCCCGGTACACATTCCAAGTCCCACGGGTTCATTGTTAGATGAAAGGCAGAATTTTCGGTGGAACCCCCCATCGCAAACTCATCTAAATTGGTTTTACCGACCATGACTGCCCCCGCAGAGGCTAGCTTCTCCGTCACGGTAGATTCATAGGGTGGCACAAAGTTCTGCAAAATCCGAGAACCGCAGGTGGTGGTAATTCCCTTGGTACACATATTGTCTTTGATGCCGATGGGAATGCCTGCCAGCAACCCAATTGCTTCTCCAGCCGCAATTTTGGCATCCACCTGCTGGGCTTGCTCCAAGGCGCGATCGGCAGTTACTTGGATAAAGCTCTGAACTTGGGGTTCTACAGCTTGAATGCGATCGAGCGCTGCTTGAGTAATTTCAACAGCAGACCGTTCTTTGGTAATGAGTTGTTGATGCAACTCGCGGATGGATGCCATGGGATGACCTCGGAATTAAGCAATAACACAGTCTTTCAGTATAAAGCGCAGGATAAAGCCTAGCGCGAATTGGCTTTGCGATCCCCAGCCTTCTGACAGGAGGAGCGATCGCGCTCCCAAAACAACGACACTCTAGCCTCAATCTTGCCTCAGCGCAATGCTTGAGAAGCAAACGACTGCCCTCATCTCGTGATAGGCTCGTAGAGATAGGGTTTAAGACAGATTCGGTGCCCTATGCCGCCCCTGCATCCTTATGCTTTGGTATTTTGCTTTAGCATAGAGTGCAATTGTAAAACTCGCTGAATATTCCGGTTGGGAGCGATCGCTAAATGATTCTCAAACGTCTGGGCATTGGTAAAAAATCTGAATATTTTCTGGAAGCCCCTCCGCTTTCCCAAGACGAGTCTCAAGTTAATGCTAAAAAGGTAGACCCTCAGCCCAAACCTGAATCTACTGCGGCAGGTATTACGCCTGCTGATGTCAAGGCCGCCCAGATTGCTGAAGCTCCAGCTGCAGCTGAATCTGCTTCCTCTCAGAAGAAATCTAAGCAGGCAAAGGCTGCTGTGGATCAGCCAAAGACGGCTGTAGCTCCTAAAGCTGCGGCTCCTAAGGTTGAACCTGCTACAGCAAATTTCGCGACAGATTACTTGATCCCTAAAGATACACCGCGTCGTCGTCCTGGCCCCAGCCTCGACATGTTTAAAGACATGGCGAAGCAGGTCAATCCACGCAAGTAGGATTAATGGCGATCGATGGTTAAGGGGAGCGCAGCGTGCTGCGCTCCTTATATTTTGATGACTACCAAGTATAGCTATCGCCACTTCATATAGGACAGAGGGGTTGCGAGGAATGCGCCCCCAGCCAGGGGTTCCACCCCTGCACGCCGTCCTAACCCAAGTGGCTACGGCTATAGATAGCCACAATTAAACATAAAACCTTAAAACCTTGTACCGCCCGCTGTGCGGACGGTACAAGGTTTTAGATCTGGTTTTTAATGACGCCGAGGTACTTAGCAGTCCTAAATCAGTCCTGAGAAAACTATTAAGGGGGTTGGGGACAAAGTTCCCAAGGAGAGGGCGGTGACCCCTCCATCCCCTGCTCACAAATCATTTGGGATTGCTATGTGACTCAGCCTCAAGCAATGCCTTTGCTTCTACAAGCTCTTGCTTATGGGCTTCGTTAACAGTCGGATACTTTAGATTCAAGGCTTTGAGCTGGTTGACAATCACCGTTGCCACAGCCAGACGGGTAAACCATTTATGATCCGCAGGAATAATATACCAGGGTGCCCATTCAGTACTGGTATGGTTAAACACATCTTCGTAGGCGTTCATATAGTCGTCCCAGAACGCTCTTTCTTTAGCATCGCTCTCAGAAAACTTCCAATTCTTCTCAGACAGCTGAATTCGGTCTAAAAAACGTTTTTTCTGAACTTCTTTCGAAACATTCAAAAAGAACTTCAGGACGATGATGCCGTTGTTCACCAAATATTTCTCAAAGTTGTTAATCTCTTCAAACCGACGATTCCAGATGTGCTTATCTTTCAACCTATCTGGCAGCTGCTGCCTTTCTAAAATTTCAGGATGGACGCGTGCAACCAGCACTTCCTCATAGTAAGAGCGGTTGAAAATGCCAATTCTGCCTCGTTCTGGTAAAGCTCTGAAACAGCGCCACAGGTAGTCATGATCCAGCTCTTCAGAAGAGGGAGCCTTGAAGTTAAACACCTGGCAGCCTTGAGGGTTAACGCCCGACATTACATGCTTAATGGTGCCGTCCTTGCCGGCGGCATCCATTGCCTGAAACAGAATCAGTAATGCATAAGTGTTTTGGGCGTAGAGAATGTCTTGATATTTTGCCAGCGCCTCAATGTCTTCCTGCAATTTGCCCGCTGCATCTGCCTTATTGGAATAACTTGCCGTGTAGTCTGGGTCATAGTCTTTGCGAAGGGAAATTTTTTTGGAGGGAGGAACCTGAAGAGAACGGATAATATCGTGGTTTTTTGTCATTGGAGATGCCTTTGATTAGCAGAAAACCGGTGGAAAATTAAACAGCTATAAAGCTGAAAAGCTCTATCCCACTGTGTTGGAGCTTTCCGAAACAGATCCATATGCGCCGGAAAATCTTTGACTAACACCAGCTGTTCCAGCGCTGTTTCAGCAAAAGTGGAAAAGTCTGACCAGGCTGAAGCAGGAGCCAGACAATTTTCTAAAAAACCTGTCAACTGGTTCCAGCGAATGCGGAGGGTGGCTTGGGCATTGGGCAGTCCGCCATCGTGACTGGCATCAAATACAACCCCATTTTGAAATTGGTAGGTGCGATCGCAAAACCGTAAAATACAATTCCGTTTTGGCAGATGTAAATCTACCACCTGTGCGTAATCCTGCGTCTCTTCTCGGTGCGTCAGCTTATTGCGAACGTCTAAATCTACCACGTCCTCAAAGATGGGCAGCAATCCCGTAACTCGGTTAGCAACTTCCGACCAATCAAAAGATAATGAGCCGAGCTGATCGACTTCATTTTTGCAAACAACGGTGGGTTTAGGAGACGCTTCTTGGAGGTGCTGCACCCGGAACACTCGAATCTTTTGAATGTCCGACAAAGCCGCCCAAAACACAGGAATGCCTGCCTGCCGAACTTCCTGACCATAAAGCTGCAATTCACCCACTGCACCTACGCGGTAAAGCCGCCAGCCACGACTGGGCAGCAGTAAGCGGGCAGTATAAGCATCCAGCTTCATGATGCGAGCAAAGTTCTGAGCCGCTGTAGTTTTGCTGGCATTCGCGATCGGTTCCAAGATCAAAAAACCCAATCCGGCATTGGCAGGATCAGCCGTCGCTTGGGACAGAGTGGACTGTCGTTGAGCTTTAGCTTCTGCCTCCAGACGCAGCAACCCTTCTCGAGCCTGCGCCATAACTTTGGCATTGGTCGTTTCTTGCAAAAGCTGACGATAGAGAGCATTGGCAGCTTCTCCCTTCCCCGATACTTCCTGAAGTCGCGCAATATAAAGCCTCACCCAGACATTATCAGGAGATTGCTGACGCAGCTGCTTTAAGAGCTGAGCAGCCGTTTTGTAGTCTTGGCGATTGAATGCAGCAGCAACTTGGTCGAGCATGGCAAAGGAGTAGAGAGGGAGGCAATGTTTAAGGGTGCTCCCCTAATTTACTTAGCCTAAACGGTTTTGTTTGGGTGTGGCATCGCTTCGAATACGGAAGCCACCAGCGACAAAGCTACCAACGGAGCCGTCACGGCTCGCAAAATTCGAGAACCCAAAGACACAGGCTGATAGCCGGCTGCGATCGCCTGCTCTAATTCCTGGTCGGTCCAGCCGCCCTCGCAGCCCGTAGCGATCGTGAGGGAAGGCAGCGGCTGTCCAACCTGAGCTGCATTTAAATCTTGCGTTTGCCTTTTTATCTCTAAAGCCTGAAGCAGATGCAAGCGATCGCCTCGTTCAGCACCATCGCCTCGCTCAGCACAAATGTAACAGCTTGAGCTGGCCGCATTCCAAGTTTGCAGCGCCTCTGCCCAAGATTGGGGAGCTATCACCGTTGGAATACTCTGCCGTTCAGATTGCTCTGCCGCTTCCTGAACAATCCGTTGCCAGCGATCGCACTTTTGAGGACTGGGCTTTAGCACAGTGCGATTGCTTAAAACAGGCACAATTTGATCGACCCCTAATTCTGTCGCTTGCCGCACCACATCATCCATGCCATTTTTGGGCAACGCTATTAAGAGCGTTACAGAAACCGGCAATTCAGTCTGGGCTGGCATCAGTTCCAGCATCTCGGCAGCTGAGCCATCTAATAAGACCGACAACCACCACTGCTGTCCATTAAGGGCAATGAAGCGATCGCCCGCCTGCAGCCGGAGCACTCGCCCCAAATAATGCTGCTGGGGCGCGGTTAAAGCGATTCGTTGAGCAGAGATTTGAGCCGGAGCAATTGCTAAGCGTTGAAGTTGAGCCATAAGCAAGACTCAGTATCATCTTCAAAAAACTTTTGCAATATATGTTGCAGTTTTGTAACAATTGATGTTATATTTCTTTACATGGGGC
>DATNOY010000113.1:0-13728 GCA_036703495.1 Coleofasciculaceae cyanobacterium | reverse complement strand
TCTGCCATTGCCCCCCATCAAAATATCTTGACCACTGCCCTGATAAAGGATGTCGTTGCCTTTGCCACCATTTAAAGTATCGTTTCCCTGACTGCCTACAAGGGTGTCATTGCCTTGCAAGCCGAGCAAGATATCATCGCCTTGAGTCCCTGTCAGGCGATCGTTGCCGTTAGTTCCCCGGATCGAACTACGTTGCCTCTGAATGTCTGTTACAGCGCTTGTAGTGCCAAAACTAAAGCCATTCCCGCCAAAATTTGTTGCGCTAGAAGTAGGGCTAAAAAGACCTGAATTACCAAAGCTACTGCTCGTATTATTTCTACTAAAAGTGCTGCTGGTAAATCCGGTGTTATTAAAGCCATTATTAAATCCGGTGTTACTAAAACTGCCGCTTGTGAAATTAGGGACAAAAGTATTATTCGAAAAGCCGCTATTCAAACTACTGCTTAAAGTATTACTCCCCAAGCCGGTAGTGTTAAGCATGTTAGTGTTGAGCATATTACTGTTAGAACCTAACGTGCTTGAGGTTGTACCAACAGTACTAGTCAAATTGCCGGTAGAAAGGTTGGTTCCACCCAAATTATTGCTAAGGGAACCACTGCTATTGGTCGCGATCCCGGAATTGCTAGCGGTAGAGCTAGAGCTGCTACTGCTGGAAGTTCCACTATCTAACAAATTAGATGTAGGTTGAGAGGTAAGCGCCATAGAGATTCCTCTTGTCTCGGGGTTTGTCTTAGAGAAAATGTTGGTTATTGTATTAGGCCGCCGATGAATCGCTTTAAAATCTTCTGAGCGATCGATGAGAGAATGCCGTAAGAATATAAATAAGTTTCAAAGATTAACTCGGTAAGGTTCTTTAAAAGTTTTTCAAACGCTTAGCTTGTCCTTCTTGTTCTGACTTAGTTTTAGTTGAGAAGGCAACAAAGACAGTCCTTTGCTTTATTTTTTTCTTTTATTTGTTGGTCTGTGATTGCTCAACCAATGATTTATATATGATTCTAGGATTTGCAGCATGTCTATGCTATCTATCTTGTGAAATGTTGTTTTCCATCTTTAGAGGCAATCTAGAGTTTTTCCAAAGAAAAATGTCTTGGCAGAGTTTCAGCTTAGCTGCTACTACCAAAGCCATAGCATATGTCAATACTTCGGACAGTTTTTGAGATAGAAGCTGATTTTTAGATAGAGGCTAAAACTCACATTCCATCGTTAGCATTTGACCTCGGTTAAGAGACTGCAACCCGCATTCTGCTGTTAGCGATTTAAAACTGTCCGAACTGTTGATATGTGAAAGCTTAGGACTGCTTCAACCGCTCAATATAAATCCAGCGAGTCCCCTGAAGAATCTGCTCAGGGGTAAAGCCGCGATCGCTTCGTTGAAACAAATACAGATCGATATTGAGTGTTGCTAGCACTGCATCTGCGGTAAACGTAGTATTGAGAGGCAAAATTTCATCTTGGGCGATCGCCTCATTTAGCAACCCTGATACCGTTTGATGCATCCACTCATACCAGGGATTATGAAACTGCATACCCCGCTTATGTTTCACGGCAGCATCTTCAATTGCGCCCAACAGAGGTAACTGCTCTTCAATGAAGTTGACCAAACGTTCTAAAACACTATTGAGCTGTCCGAGTTTGCTCATCGAAGCGGCAGTCTGCTCTAGATACTGATCGACCTCATTGCGCAACTGTGGCAGGTTGGCTTTTAACAAGGCAATGCACAGTTCACCCTTGTTGGCATAACGCCGATAAAGTGTGCCTTGCCCAATCCCTGCGGCTTTGGCAATTTGGCTCATCGTGACATTTTCAATCCCTCGTTCGCCGAAAAGTTGATTGGACACTGCCAAAATGCGCTGGCGATTTTCGGCAGCATCTCGCCGTTCCGGGCGTGCATGTTCTAGGCTGTCACAACAACTTTCTGTCCGGTTGCTTTGCCGTAATGGCATCCGTAATGGCATCTTCTCAAGGTCTTGTTTCTTTTTCACAGGCCGTAGGCTTGGTTTTGCAATGCAGACAATTGATTGACAAGTGGACATTTGTCCGTTTAGCATATACTAATTAAGTGGACAAATGTCCATTTAATCTACGAATCTTGATGGAAACTGTGCTAGGCTCTGTCTCCCGAATCTTCGTGCTGCTACACCTACAGGAGCGAAAGGCAGGCGGAATATAGCAATTTTCCAAAAGGCTGCGCAATTTTTGAGCAACGCTCACATCCTTAGGGTTGAGGGACACAGGTGTATAGAAGCATAGAAGCTGTACTGGAACAAACAGACGGACATCTTGTTGCCTAAGGGAGAAGTATTTTGGCTTACGAATCGTTCTCAGAAGCACAGCCTGAAAAATCGCTCGATGAGATCCGGGAACCAGAGGCTCTAGATGCCACCATGCCTGATGCTTCTGGGAAGCGGCGAACTGTAGACCAGTGGCTCGGAGGCTGGCGAGGGTTGGTAGGGGGTTTAGGCATGGGAGTGGCGATCGCCACTCTGGCAGCTCAGTTCGCTCCTGGATCGCACAGCTCTGGGGCTACTCCTACTCAGTCTGCTGCTGCACCAGGGCAAAGCGTAACAATTGCCCCAGTTGAGAGGACGCGGGTGACGCAATCGGTGGATGTGACGGGTAGCGTGGCTGCCCTGGATATGCTGCCCATTTCAGCGCAGGCAACGGGGCTACAGATTCAACAAATCCTGGTGGAAGAAGGGCAGACGGTAGAAGCCGGACAGGTGCTTGCGGTGCTCAATAGTGATGTGCTGAAATCGCAGCTCAACCAGGCCCAGGCAGATGTTGTTTCGGCTCAGGCTGTGGTGCAGCAAAAGCAAGCCACGCTGGCCCAAGAGCAGGCGACGTTGGCTCAGGCCGAAACCAATCGCCAGCGCTATCAGGATCTGTCCCAATCAGGAGCAGTATCTCGCAAAGATGCCGATTCTTACGTAACGGCTGCTAAGACTGCTCAAGAATCAGCCCATGTGGCTGAAGCTAACATTGCCAGTGCCGAAGCCGATGTGCAGAGCAAAATTGCCCAGGTGCAACGGCTAGAAACCCAAATCAGTCAAACGTTGGTGCGGGCCCCCAGTCGCGGCATTATTGCGGAGAAGGTGGCTAGAGTTGGCAATGTCACTGGCTCAGATAAGCTATTTTCTCTGATCCGCGATGGCTCTCTGGAGCTACAGGCAAAAGTCCCGGAGACAGAGTTGGCTCAGATTAATATCGGCGCTTCAGCCCAAATTACGTCTAATGCCGACAAGCGAATTAATCTGCAAGGGCGAGTGCGAGAAATTTCTCCCCTGGTTGATCCGCAAACTCGGCAAGCTACCGTCAAGATTGACCTCCCTGCTAGCTCCCTATTGCGATCGGGCATGTTTTTGAAAGCCGCCATTACTATCCAGACCGATCAGGCGCTAACCGTGCCTGCGACTGCCGTGTTGCCCCAATCTGACGGCCGCTCGATGGTCTATCTTCTGGAAGGTGCAGACACGGTGCGAGCCCGGTCTGTTGAAGTTGGGGCTCGTCAGACTGCCGCCGATCCCACACAAGTCCGAATGGTGATTAAGCGCGGACTGCAGCCCGGCGATCGCGTGGTCGTGGCCGGAGCAGGTTATGTCAAAGATGGCGATCGGGTTACGGTAGTCCAAAACTAGCCTGCCCCAGTTCCGATTTCTGGTTCTCCATTCTTCCTCCCCAACCCCAATGTCTTTCAACATCTCCGCCTGGTCGATTCGCAACCCAGTCCCTACGCTGGTGCTCTTCCTCGTGCTAACCCTGGCGGGCTTAGTGTCTTTTCCGATGCTAGGGATTGATCAAAGTCCGAATATTGATATTCCTGCCGTAATTGTGACAGTGGCGCAACCCGGAGCCGACCCTACCGAACTGGAAGCCCAGGTGACGAAAAAGGTAGAGGATGCGGTGGCTGGGTTAGGCAACATCGACCAGATTACCTCTACGGTCACCGATGGCTCGTCTACGACAGTGGTCAACTTTGTGCTGGGCACAAATAGCGATCGCGCTACCAATGATGTCCGGAACGCCATTTCCCAAATTCGCCAAAACTTGCCCCAGGACATTACCGATCCCATTGTCAAGCGGGTGGATTCGGCAGGTGGCCCGATTATTACCTATGCCGTTTCCTCAACCCAACGATCGGTGGCTGAGCTGAGTGAATTAGTAGATAAAGAAATCAGTCGGGCCCTGCTAGGAGTGGCGGGGGTGTCTCAAGTCGAACGGATTGGCGGGATTGATCGGGAGATTCGGGTTGATCTCAATCCCGATCGCCTGCAGGCATTGGGGATTACGGCAACACAGGTAAATGATCAGGTGCGATCCTTCAACACCAACCAGCCTGGGGGGCGGGGCGAGGTAGACGGCAACGAACAGACAATTCGCACCCTGGGCAGTGCCCCTAGCGTCGAGGACTTGCAAAACTACCAGATTGCTTTGCCCAAAACCGGATTTGTGCCGTTATCTAGCCTGGGCACCGTGACGGATGGGGCCGGCGATATTCGCAGAATTGCTCGATTGAATAATCAGACTTCTGTGGTGTTTTCGGTGCTTCGCAGTACGGGCAGCGTTTTGGTGACTGTGGAAGAAGGGGTGCAGCAAGCCGTTAAAGACTTACAAAAGACGTTACCGGCCGACATCAAGCTGGAATTGGTCAACAACGTTGAGGCAGAATACACCCGTGAGTCCTATGCAGCTTCGGTGGAAGCAGTGGTATTGGGGGCAGTTCTGGCGGTTGTGACTATCTGGATCTTCCTGCGGGATTGGCGAGCTACTTTGATTACTGCCGTGGCCCTGCCGCTCTCGCTAATTCCGACCTTCGTGGCGCTGAAGCTGTTTGGCTACACGCTCAACTTCATGACCTTGCTGGCGATGGCGCTAGTCGTTGGGATTTTGGTGGATGATGCGATCGTGGAAATTGAAAACATTGAGCGCCATCAGCAGATGGGCAAATCGCCCTATAGAGCCGCATTGGAGGCATCGGACGAAATTGGATTGGCCGTTGTAGCGACTACGATGAGTATTGTGGCAGTGTTTGCCCCGGTTGCTCTGATGTCGGGCATTAGTGGCCAATATTTCCGCCCCTTTGGGGTGACGGTGTCTGCCTCGGTGCTGTTTTCCCTGTTGGTCGCCCGGATGATTACGCCCCTGATGGCGGCCTATATTCTGAGAGACAAGCCGCACCACAAGGAAAATCTCAAGAAAGATCGCTTGTCCTATCAATACCGTCGCCTGTTGACCTGGGCCCTCAAAAACCGAGTGCTGACGCTGCTTGCGTCTCTGGCATTTTTAGTGGGCAGCATTCTGCTGGTGCCCCATATTCCCACCGGACTGCTGGGCAATGATGATACTGCCCTCTCCATTATCAACCTGGAGTTGCCGCCCGGCTCTGACATGAATACGACCGATCGCGCTACCCAGCGCCTCACCCAACTCTTGCTGAATAACTCCAACGTGGCGGGTGTCCAAACCGATGAAAAGGTAGGCAAATCGATTTTGTATGTCAAGCTGAAGCCCCATGACGAAGGGCGCACCATTTCTCGGACGGAGTTTGAAAACCAAGTACGTCCGCTATTTCGCCAAATTCCGGGGACGCGGCTCAGCTTTCGAGGCAACAGTGTGGGTGGCGGCTCTAAGGAATTAGCAATCATCCTCAAGAGCGAAGATGCTGCCACCCTCACCCGCGTTGCTGAAGATCTGGAAAAGCAGATGCGGCAAATACCCGGTTTAGTCGAGATTGGGTCTAGCGCCAGTTTAGTGAAACCAGAAATTTTAATTCGCCCCGATCCCCAACGGGCTGCCGATCAGGATGTTAGTGTCCAGACGATCGCCCGCACCGCTAATCTGGCCACGCTGGGCGACACCGATGCTAACCTGGCAAAATTTGATCTACCCGATCGCCAAATCCCTATCCGAGTACAGCTAGATCCCAAATATCGCACCGATTTGGACACGATTCGCAATTTGCAAGTTGCAAACAAAAATGGAGATCTGATTCCCATCCAATCGCTTGCCGAGATTAGCTTTGGCAATGGCCCTTCGCAAATCGATCGCTACAACCGCGCCCGCAAAATTTCAGTTGAGTCCAATCTGGATGGGATTGCCCTGGGCAATGCGTCAACTGCGGTTAATAATCTGCCTGCCCTGCGCAACTTACCGCCATCGGTGCAGCAAGAGAAGTTTGGCAGTGCCAAGGTGATGCAAGAGCTATTTACGAACGTGGGGACAGCATTGGGGGCGGCGGTGCTGTTCATTTATGCCGTCTTGGTGCTGCTATTTGGCGATTTCCTCAACCCTCTGACGATCATGGTTGCCCTACCTTTCTCCATTGGTGGTGCTCTGCTCGGACTGCTGCTGACGCAGAAAGTATTGGGCTTATATGCCCTGATTGGGATTGTGCTGCTGATGGGGTTGGTGACCAAAAACTCTATTTTGCTGGTCGATTATGCGCTGGTGAACCAACGGGAAGGCATCTCGCCGTTTAAGGCAATTTTGGAGTCTGGCGTTGCCCGATTGCGTCCCATTTTAATGACCACGATCGCCATGATTGCAGGGATGATTCCGATCGCATTAGGCATTGGGGCGGGGGCTGAGGTGCGTAGCCCTATGGCAATTGCGGTGATTGGGGGATTGATGACCTCAACCCTGTTGACCTTGGTAGTTGTGCCCGTCATTTTCACCTACGTGGATCAGCTTCAAGGGTTCATCTTTGGTCGGCTGCTATATGGAGCAAGCAAGCGTCGCCAAGAGGACGTCAGAGCGAACTCAGCCGAACGATAGAGCCCTTCATCAACCATTAGAAGTAATCTGAAATGGATTCTTACCTTTGATGAAACCTATGCCTGACATTGTTGATACTGCGATGAGCGCAGGAACATTCACAACTTTGGTTGCAGCAGTCACGGCTGCGGGATTAGATACCACCCTGAAAAGTCCAGGGCCGTTTACGGTGTTCGCCCCTTCGGATGAAGCTTTTTCTAAGCTGCCTTCCGGAACGGTAGAGTCATTGCTACAAGACATCCTGACGCTCAGAAAGATTCTGGAGTATCACGTTGTTTCTGGAAAAGTTGCGGCGGCCGAGGTGGTTAAACTGAACAAAGCCACCACGGTGGAAGGCAGCGATGTCAAAATTGATGCTTCTAGCGGCAGTGTCAAAGTCAATGATGCCACTGTAGTCACGCCAGATATCGAAGCTGAGAATGGCATTATTCATGTGATTGATTCAGTTTTGTTACCTGCCTCAGTTAGTCTTTAAGGCTTTGATGAATCAAAGACTAATTAAAGGTTAATGAATGGAGTCGGTGACGCATACACTCGGTGCGTCACCGACCAGGAACCGCCTTACCAAGGATTCCCCACCATGGTGAAAGCTGCCCAATAGTAAGGATGAGACAATTGGCGATCGCCACTCGTTAAACTAGCGCTGGGCAGTGGCAGAGAGGGAACACCCACCAGTCCTTTGAGCTGATTTCCTTCCAGATAAACCTGACCTCGAATCATAGCAATCTGGGCTTGTTGGAGAGCCTGGGCTTTGAAGGGAGCATGACTCAAACTGCCATAAAATTCACTGATCAGTGCGGCAGTAGCCACATCACTAACATACCAAAGGCTGGCAACGGCTGTTTTGACCCCCGTCTGCACGGCCAATCCGGCAAATCCTAATTCGGCTTCTTCATTGCCAAGCGCCGTGCGGCAGGCGCTCAGGACCAGCATTTCAACGGACGGATTGTTCCAGCCGAGTTGTCGCACCTGATCCAGCTTGAGCTTCTCATTCCAGAGCTGGATATAGGAGTTGCCCATAGTGCCGGGTACAAAATCTGCATGAGTTGCTAAATGAATGATGCCAAAGGGCTGCTGCTGACGAATGCTCTGCAAATTTTCTAAGGTGGCCGTGTTGTTCAAAAAGATTCTGCCGCCTTGCCAAAGATCAAGAACGAGGGTAGAAAGTTCGATCGGCACCGCGGGCAATGGATTCTGCCCTTCCGTACTTTCAGAAATTCCCATCGCTAAGATCTGTGAGTTGCGAATGTCAACATAGCGGGTATCTGTCAGGCTGAGGCTGGGCATTAAGCCGATACTATATTGTTCTACCAAAAACTGTTGGCCATCGTGTAGCGCTGCAAAGGGCAGCGATCGCAGGCCCGCTTCCGGCAAAAACACCAGATTGTTAATGGCTTGAGCCTGCAAGTCTGGAGCAATCGGGGCAATCAGCCATTGGTAAAGCTGTTGAGCGGAGGGCAGATAGCTGGTGGTTTGAGTGTTGCGAGGATTGGTAATCTCAGTCCGAAATGTTGTCGCCATTGCCAATACCTCGGCTCGATTCACCTGCGAAATGCGTTTGCGAATCACCTGGTTCGCTGTCACCACCAATAGCTCCAACTGGTCGCTATCTTGCCGAATAGGCGTTTCCGTCAAAGAATTGACGCCTTCAGGCACAAAGTCAATGTAAACAAAGGCCGGTTTTGCTCCGGTGGCATGTTCAATCTCACGGGCAAGCTGTTGTTCTTCGTCCAACATGGCGATCGGCCGATTGCCCAACCCCAGATAGGATGTGTATTCACTAGTCAACTTTTGCTCTAAGGTGGCGATGGTGGTATCGATCGCCGAGGGAGGCAGGGCTGATTCGGGTGTAGGAAGAGGCGGGGGAGATGGCAGATTCTCTCGGGGATCGTTGGGGAGAGTGGGTGGCGCAGGGCTAGGAGCCGGTGAAGGCGAGGGCGAGGGTGAGGGGCTAGGGGTAGGATTGGGCGTGGGTGCTGGAACGGGACTGGGAACGGGATTGGGATTGGGCGTAGGAACAGGGCTGGGAACGGGATTGGGCGTAGGAACAGGTGCCGGTAGTGAACTAATATTCACTCGTATCGGCACACGATTGGAGACTGCCAGAACGGGTTCGCCGTTGTTCAAATCAGCTGCAGCTAAAGTGAAAGCATTAACGGTTCCAGATGCCCCTGCTGGCGGTGTGTAGGTGAAAACATCTCCTGCTGTAATCACAGTTCCTGGTGCTACAGGAATGCCATTTTGAGTCAATGTGCCACCGGGGGCGATCGCCAGAATTTGTAAGACGGTATTATCCCGATTGGCATCGCTTACATTCACAGCCAGATCGGCCAAGGTAAAAGTGGCAGGTTGACCTGAAGTTGTGTTGAACAGCGTGTTGGCCGATAGAATTTGGGGAGCAGCGTTTACCGACGTTAATGTAATTCCGGGAGCAGCCGTCACGGTGGCTCCATTGGGGGCAATGACGAAACTACCATTAGCCAGCGTTCCACCGGAACCAGCGTCGATCGCGCCTACGGTGCCGTTATTGCTGGGGCTGCCGATGGTGAACGGCAGATTGTCTGGCCCGCCAGCCTGTTGAATGTTGACCGTACCGGGTTGTAGTCCCGGTAGGGTGGCTGTGTAAATGCTGGGAGTTCCTGGAGCCCCGATGGTTCCAGTCAGCTGGATGCGATCGCCGGTCAAAACCACGTTGCTACCATTGCCAACTCCACTGCTCGTATTAATCGACTGGACGCTGATATTTCCCTGATTGCTGGTCAAGGTCACGTTCCCTGCTCCCGCTCCAAAAGTGGTAGTGTCGTTCGTGAGCAGTTCACCTGCCTGAATGTCTTGTTGAGCCGTCAATGTCAAATTTCCCGATCGACCCACGCCGCCGGTAAAGGTTGTCAGTCGATTCACCGTAATGCTAGCTCCAGAAATGACCAGATCTCTGCCATTGGAAGAAAGGTAGCTGCCTGGAGCCGCAATGAAAGACCCGACGCCGTCATTATCCGCATCGGCGGTAAACCGAATTGTGCTGCCAGGAACATAGCTAAAGGCAAAGGGGGCAGGCACTGAGGCATCAATGGTGATGTTGTTTGTGGCTTCCAAAATGACGTTCCCCGGCTGTCCCTGGAGAAGAGTGTAGCTGATGGTAATGTCCTGGTTGGGAAAATCGCCGACTAAAATGTTGGGCAGGCTGGTTGCTACGGTGGCTGGATTGCTGGGGGCATTGGAAATTTGAATATTTCTGGGATCGAGCAGCAGCGTGCCCCAGTCACCCGCACTAAATCCAACATCGACCTGACCCTCAAACGCTAAGGTTTGTTGCCCTGACACTTCCACAAAGCCGCCATTGCCGCCTGCTAATCCGCCGCGAGCGCTAATGTTGCCGAGAAACGCCGTCAACTGATTTGCCCAGGTGATCACGCGACCCCCATCCCCTTGGGTGAGAGCATCGGCATGGATCTGGGAATCTTGACTGACAAACGTACGAGTAGCGGTAGGAAAGGTGCCCTGTCCTCGGTAGTCTCCCCCGATGCGCACGCTCCCCCCGCCACGGCTGCCTGATGCATCCAGTGTGGCAGAGACTAGACCAATGCGATCGCCCACCACCGCGATCGATCCTCCTGCTGGCGCTGCTGGGCTGGCAGCATTCACATTGGTAGCATCTACATTGACAGCATCTACATTGGCAGCATCTACATTGGCAGCATCTACCCGACCTGAAACGATCGCCGTGCCAGCACCCGTTGGAATCGTCAACCCTGACCCGGCTAGTTGCACAGTTCCATCGGGTTGGACGATGACACCCGTCGCATTCCCCCCCGCTCCTCCCGTCAGCAACTCCGGTAAGGAGGCAACTGGAAAGCTCCATGGGGTGAGAGGTTCCCCTGTCTCGCCATTGGGAGCGATCGGCTCAAATTCCAAACTCAGTAAGCTACCCGGTTGGCTCAAACGAACCAGATTTTCGCCGGGAACGGCTGCTATGACGATTTGCCCTCCAGCGGCCGAAACTTCGCCCGTGTTAACCACCGTCCCACCCAGCAAAGCTAAGCGCTGTCCTGCCGCAACGCTTAAAATGCCTGCATTGAGAATGGAACCCGGCTGACTTAAGGTAAAGGCAAAACGGTTGGGATCACCGACTAAAGCAGCATAGTCTGTGCTGCCGATCGCATTAAACCAACCTGTGTTAAACCCAATATTCGTGGCAGTGGTTGCCGTAAAGGAGGCAGGCACATTCAACCGAGCGTTGGCACCAAAAATAATGCCTGCCGGATTGATGAGAAACAAGTTGGAGTGGCCACCTGTCACTTGCAATAAACCGTCAATTACGGAGGCATGTCCGCCCACGACGCGGGTTAAGATATTCCGAATCTCTGGATCAGACTGGAAATTGGCAATTTGATCGCGGCTCAACCCCAACTCCTCAAGGCTGTGGAACAGGTTAGCCCCGTCTCTAGACCGTTGTCCACCCGTAATGTCGAAACGTTCTCCATGCCGAGTCACACGGGTTTGAGTCCCATCATTGGCAGGAATAACCCGTTGGGCTAACGCCTGTTCTTTGAGGAAGAGGCTCATGAACAGCAGGGCTAGAGCAATTTTTAACACCCGTATGGATAAAATCATGCTAGCCATCTTTCACCGGTATATTAGGGCTGGAATGGGAAACCGCCCTTCCAGATTAAACAAGCTCAGTTGGAAATCAGACCTAGTAGTATCAAAAATTAATCCAGTATTCGCTCAGATGCGAAAAATCCCCAAGTGGACAAGATGCGGACCGTTAGAGGAATAAGTATGCGCCAGGATGTTGGCTTTGCGATAGTTTGGGCTGGAATCGTTGGCATAGAGCTTATCATTAGCCCTGAGGGAAATGCGGCAGCGCTATCTCAACTTCGCTCCGAAACTGCGCCCTGCTTATCATTTGCTTTGGCTCAGCAGCCTGACCTCACCCCTAACCCTCTACCCCCAAGCCACGAGAATCCATTTCTGCAGCCGACCCCCTTACCTGCTCCTTTACCGCCTGAGCCCAACCCGATCGCCCCCTCCCCTCCTCCGGCCCCTGCTGCTGCTCCCTCCAATTCGGATATTCAAATTCCAGTTGAACAGATTCAAGTGGTGGGGAGTACGGTTTTCTCTGATCAGGATCTTGCCCCCCTGATTCAGCCTTTTGAGGGGCGATCGCTGACTTTAGAAGAACTGCGGGCAATTGCGGATTCCATTACCCAACTCTATCTTGATGGCGGCTATCTCACCTCTAGAGCTGTTTTAGTGGATCAACAAATTGTTCAGAAAACGGTGCAGATTCGAGTGATCGAAGGATCGCTGGAACGGATTGAGATTGAAGGAGCACATCGGGTTAACTCAAACTATATTCGCGATCGAATTGCTTTGGGCGGCAAAGCACCCCTCAATCAAGGGCACTTGGAGGATCAATTGCGGCTATTACGATTAGATCCTTTGTTTGACAATGTAGAAGCCAGTTTACGTCCGGGCAATAGTCTAGGCCAAAGTATTTTAGTGGTGCGGGTCACGGAAGCAAATCCGTTCTCAGCAACCGTTGGAGTTGATAACTATTCTCCTCCTAGCGTCGGTTCTGAGCGCACAGGTGTAGCGATCGGATATCTTAACCCAACTGGGTTGGGAGATGCGCTGCAAGGTTCCTATTTTCGATCTACAACCGGAGGTTCTAATGTATTTAATTTCAGCTATCAAGTGCCTCTAAATGCCATGAATGGTGGGCTACAGCTGCAGGTTGCCCCCAGCTCTTATAAGATTACAGATCCAAAATTTGCCCCTCTCAATATTCAAGGAAATTCTAATCAATATGCGTTGAGCTATCGTCAGCCCCTCCTTCGATCGCCCCGCGAAGAATTTGCCCTTTCTCTAGGATTAACCTATGAAACTGGAGAAACCTTGGTTTCTTCATTTCTGGCAGACACCAGTACAACTAGCGTTATTAGTTTTGGACAAGATTATGTGCGACGAGACCCTGCCGGGGCATGGGCTGCGCGATCGCAATTCAACCTGGGCACAAGATTGTTTGAAGCCACCCATGGCTCAACGCCAGATGGTCAGTTTTTTAGCTGGTTGGGGCAGTTTCAACGCGTTCAAATCTTGAACCCTGACCATCTGTTAATCACTCAACTCGATGTCCAACTGACGCCCAATCCGCTGCTACCCTCTCAACAGTTCGTGATTGGGGGCGGGCAATCGATCCGGGGCTACCAGCAAAATATCCGCCTGGGAGACAATGGCTTCCGCTTTTCGATAGAAGACCGGATCACGGTTCAGCGAGATCCAAATGGCAACCCCCTACTCCAACTGGCTCCCTTTACCGACCTGGGGGCAGTTTGGAATACTTCCACTAATCCCAACCCCCTGCCTGACCAAAATTTCCTGGCTGGGCTAGGCTTTGGCGTCTTGTGGCAACCCTGGCCTCACCTGAATGTCAGAGCCGATTTTGCGGTTCCTCTGGTGAATTTAAGCGATCGCGGCAACAATCTTCAAGATAGCGGCGTTTATTTCAGCGTCAACTGGCAATACTAGCAGAGGTACTCTCCTAGCCATGTGCAATCACTGGGCTGCGTGGTAAGCTCAATAGACGGTAATTTTGTTGATTAACCTGTATGAAGTCAGGAAATTTCTCAAGCAGCTAGAAATCGTGAATTTAAGGCAGTGGCGGTTTGGAGGCATCACCCCAATCCAAGATTTTACATAATTCACGATCCTAAGAATGCGGCGGCAAAGCCTTCAAACGGGCTGCCACCCCTTGAGAATAAAGCATGCAAAACAGAATCGGGGAACATTGACCAAGATGAACAGTGCTATGAATCTGCCCAGTGGAGAACGCTACCTTTATCAGCTGTTTAGTCTGATTGAAAAGGGCTATCTGACGGTTGTCAACCCTCAAGGCAAAGAATTCAACTTTGGAACAGCAGGATCTTCTCCTCATCTGCGTCTGATCATTCGTAA
>DATNOY010000112.1:0-8739 GCA_036703495.1 Coleofasciculaceae cyanobacterium | reverse complement strand
AGTAGCTCAGTGGTAGAGCGATCGACTGTTAATCGATTGGTCGCTGGTTCGAATCCAGCCTGGGGAGTTTAACAGATTAAGGGTTGTGAGTGGTCTAAGGCTACCGGGATGACTAACGACTTGGAGCAAGCCCAAGCTGACAGAGGCAAGGACTGGCGCTCGTTGTGGTCACTTGATCCAGAAGTTATATTTTTGAATCATGGCTCGTTTGGCGCTTGCCCAACGGCGGTTTTGGAAAAGCAAACTTCATGGCGATTGCAAATGGAGCAAGAGCCTGTCAGATTTTTCGCCTTGGAGCTAGAAGGACTGCTAGACGCAGCTCGACAAGATCTGTCCGTATTTGTGGGAGCTGACCCAGCTGATTTAGCGTTTGTTGCAAATGCCACAACGGGTGTGAATACCGTGTTGCGATCGCTTTGCCACACCTTTGCGCCTGGGGATGAACTGCTGACGACTGATCATGAGTACAACGCATCTCGCAATGCCCTTGATTTTGCGGCTCAGCTCAGCGGTGCAACTGTTGTGGTAGCGGAAGTTCCATTTCCCATTCGTGCTCCAGAACAGGCTATTGAGGCCGTGTTATCTCGCGTTTCGACTCGAACTCGCCTGGTGCTGCTCGATCACATTACCAGTCAGACGGGTTTGGTTTTTCCGTTGCAGCCTTTGATTCAGCAACTTACAGCAGCAGGAATTGAAGTTTTAATCGATGGGGCTCATGCCCCCGGCATGATTCCTTTAAACCTCAGAGAACTGGGAGCTACCTACTACACCGGAAATTGCCATAAATGGTTAAGTGCTCCCAAGGGTTCAGCTTTTTTATATATCCAGTCCGATCGCCAAGACCAGCTGCGTCCCCTAGCAATTAGTCATGGTGCAAATTCGCCACGCTGCGATCGCTCCCGCTTTTGGTTAGAGTTTGATTGGACCGGTACGACTGACCCGACCCCTTATCTTTGCGTTCCAGAGGCAATTCGATGGATGGGATCGCTGCTGCCGGGAGGCTGGGCTGCCCTCATGCGGCATAATCGGGAAACAGCATTGTCTGTTAGGAAAGCATTGTGCCAAACTTTGGACATTGAACCGCCCTGCCCAGACTCTATGATGGCTGCCATGGCAGTTGTACCCCTACCTAATGGTTGTGCCAGTCGCCTGCAAGCAGATCTGTTTTCTCAGCATCATATTGAAGTGCCGGTAAATGCTTGGCATGGGCTGTCTAATCGGTTAATTCGAGTTTCGGCTCAGCTTTACAACACACAGTCAGATTATGATGGTCTGATCAAGGCTCTGCTAGCGCTGTTGGCAGAAGAGGAGAGGAATGTTTAACGAATGGATGGGGTCGTTTCTTTACTAGATACTCAGCATTGCCAAGTGCTCGATCGCCTGCGAGAGGAGCTTGCCAGTCACTTCGACATTCATATTGCCGAATGTCCCCATATTTCTTATCAGGTGGCTGAACAGTATGATTTAGTTGCCTTACGCTCAGCCGTAGGTCAATTGGTACACAGGCGTACCTCCTTTCAAGTTGTGACTGCGGGTCTAGGATGTTTTACAGGGGCACAACCCATTGTCTACATTCCGGTGGTACGCAGCAGTGCTCTCACAGAGTTGCATCAACTGGTTTGGCAGACTGTAGATCCTCTGAGTTCAGGGGCATCCCCCTATTACCATCCTGACTGCTGGATACCGCACATCACGCTAACTTATGAACACTTAACGCCTGCTCAGCTAGCAGATTTAGCGCATTGTCTGGGCGATCGGTGCTTTAACTGGACAATTACCCTGAATAATCTTTCTCTACTTTGTAATGATGGCGTAGAGCAATGGCAATTTGGCTGTAGGGAGAAGTCATGAGACAAACCTTGAACCCACGCCAGCACGGGTGGAGCAGTTGGCAGCGGGCTGGAGGCAAAACAGCGTGAAAGTGGATTCTCAGCCTCGCCAGTTTCATCTTCTATGGCTACTGGTATGGACAACCCTTGGACTCGTACTACGATTCACCCATCTCACGGCTAAAGCCTTGTGGACTGATGAGTTTTCCACCATTGTCTTTAGTTTGGGCAACAGTTTCTTGACCATTCCGTTAGACCAGATTTTGAACTATGAGCAGCTTTTACAGCCTCTACAGCTCAATCCGCAGGCAGGCATTGGCTCGGTTCTAGAACACCTGTTTACTGAGAGCAATCATCCGCCATTGTTTTTTGTACTGGCGCATCTGTGGCTCAGGCTATTTCCAGCTACGGCAGACAGCCTAATTTCAGCCGAAGCAGCCCGATCGCTACCTGCTTTATTGGGTGTTTTGTCGATTCCTGCAGCCTATATTTTGAGCTGGCTTGCCTTTCGATCGCGATTAGTCGGGCATGTTGCGGCTATTTTGACTGCTGTTTCTCCCTTCGGGATCTATCTGGCTCAGGAGGCTCGCCACTACACGCTGTCGGTACTGTGGGTAACTGCCTCACTCTGCTGTTTAGTGATTGCGACACGAACGATTCGCGATCGAACGCCACTACCGTTACCCGTCTGCATAGCTTGGGTGATTTTCAACGGATTAGGAATCGCGACCCACTATTTTTTTAGTCTCACGTTAGGAGCCGAGGCGATTGTCATCTTTGTCATGGGAATGGTGCAGAGCTGGCGAGAACGAGGCGTTTGGCATCCTGCTGCCCACTGGCAGCGGATTTGGATCGTTGTTGCTGGTACCGTCGTCACGGGGCTGGTATGGTTGCCCATGCTGCAAGAAATTCAGGATACTGAACTGACCCAGTGGATTCGGCAGGGCAATCGTTCCGGACTAGTATGGCTAGAACCTATCGCCCAAGCTGCTGCCGGTTGGGTAACGATGCTCTATCTACTGCCGATTCAAGCCCTATCACAACCCGTCGTCATTGCCTCAGGTGTAATCCTAATTCTTCTAGTGCTATGGACGCTGCCTAAACTTTATCGAGGGTTAAAAGTTCAAAGTTTGGAGCGCAATCGGCGGTTAGCCACTTGGAGCCTAGCAGGATTTGTATTAAGCGCGATCGCTCTCTTCTTCAGCGTTACCTACCTGTTTAGTACAAACTTGACGAGTGCATTTCGGTACAATTTTGTCTATTTCCCTGCAGTTCTGGTGCTGGCAGGAGCAGGATTAGCCAGCAGTTGGGAAGTTGCCAACCGAATTGCCCAAGTTACCCCAGACCGAGTGTCTCCTGTTTTACTGGATCTGATTCGCACGAGCAGCAGAAAAATTGTCATTTTAGTCAGTCTATTTAGCCTGATTGGAGGATTAACCGTTATCTATAATTTGGGTTATCAAAAAACTCATCGCCCAGACATCGTGGCGCAGAATGTTCAAGCAAATTCTCAAGGAACAACATTGCTAGCGATCGCCCATCAAACTCATGGGCAAACCGGCCGACTCATGGGGGTTGCCTTAGAATTGCATCACCTCGCCAATGCCGATAGGACTCATCCCCAAGAGTCGGTTGAAACCAATGCTCCTGCCCTCAATCCTTATTTTCTGCTGGCTCATCAAACTCAAAATGCAGAATCTGCAGCCACTGCCCTGCGCAAGGCTCTGACTCAAATGCCTAACCCATTAGATCTGTGGTTGATTAACTTTCAGGATGTGCCAGAGCAGACCCTAACGGCAGTGCTAGAAGAACAAAACTGCCAGGATAAAACTAAAAATCTCTATACCGATGGCTATCGCTATCGGCTTTACCGCTGCAATCCTTTAAAACTGCAAAGCTTTGCTGCTGGTACTGCACAGCAGAACCTTGGGCAGAACCAAGGCCGCTAGAGATAGCACCTGAAAATATTCACTAAGACTAGTAGACCCCGACTTAAATCCGGTGACCGTTTGGAGTGTAAGCGGTTCACTCATGCGGGTCAGATGCCTGCACTCCGGTCGCTTAATTCCCACTATCCTGTAATAGGCTAGGGCTACTAATTACTGATAGTATTCTTCCGACTCATCGAAATAATCCTGAGAAGCATCAAAGCGGTTTTGAAGCTGAGGGAATTCTTGATCCCAACAGCCTTCCAAAAAGTCCACTATGTCTGGATCTTGAAGTAGCTCTAAACCATCGCTAGTTTTCGACCAGCATTCTTCTAAAAATTTGGCTGGATTCTCAATCCAGCGAGGCTCGGGCATATGTTTTGACCAACAAGCCTCTAACTGCTCAGCTCTATACAGTCGCCAGAACCGGATCGGGTTGAGCGATTTGAATTCGGGGCTGAAAAGGGGCTGTGTCAAATAGGGCCAGAGGGGGAATTTGGGTCTATTCTGATTATGTTCCGTATCCATGATCAAGAGCTCTGAGACGGGAAATATGAGGAGTGAGGCATTGCCTACTCATTAGCGTAGAAAGTCTGGTGAATCTTGACTTCGCTCAATTGGATTATCTAGCAAGACATAATTTAAGCGATCGCATAGCAGAAGCTCCACCTTAACCAACAGAACATGCACTTGCGGTAAAGCAACAAGATGCCTGATTAAGGTTTTCAAGAAGGTTGTTCATCCAGCCTTGGCAGCGGTTGAAAGCAGAGTCTGTATGACTTTAGGCACCTTATGACTTTAGGCACCTGTTGATTCTCCTAACTCCCTTAAAGAGGAAGGAATCGAGTGTAAAGTTCCCTTGTCTCTGGCGCAACGGTGCGATCGCGCCAGAAACACGCTCTTAAACATCCTCTTAGCTCAAGGCTTGCAGCCGTTGAACAATTTGCTCAGCTGATAAAACACCCTCAATTCGATCTACAGGTTGACCGTGGTTAAAGAACACCAGCGTAGGCAAAGCCTGAATATGATGCTGAGAAGCTAATTCAGGGTAGCTATCGGTGTTAATTTTGACGATGCGAACCTTCTGCTTCATTTGGGTATTCACCTGCTCCAAAATTTTTGCCATCATCTGGCAAGGTCCACACCAAGGCGCATAAAAGTCTACAAGGAGAGGGACATCTGAAGCGGAAACCAACTCTTGAAAGCTGCCAAATTCTTTTTTTGTGGCCATATTTTTTTAATAGATATGAGTAGCTCTGGCTGGATTAGACCCTTATTGGTGATCCTAATTAATTTCTTCAAGCAGTGTCGAGAATAATCTGAATGTTTTAACAGACTGTTTTAGTCCAACTGTCCTGAGCCAACTATGGCAAGTTTTAATGTTTTAGGCGATTTCTATCCACCGGGATATTGAGGCAGGTAAAGACTGTGGTCCCCTTTTGAGAGAGGATTGATCTAGCTCAACTGGGCTTAGCTCAATTGGGCGATACGTTGATTGCTGAACGTTTGATTAGGAGGTATGGGTTTAATGGCAGCATCTTCAGAATTGCGGCTGCGAGATCAGGTAGCGATCGTGACAGGAGCATCCCGTGGGATTGGCCGAGCCGTGGCATTGGCACTCGCTGCCGAAGGAGCCAACGTGGTAGTAAATTATGCCAGCTCTAGCCAGGCTGCCGAGGCTGTTGTCGCAGAAATTGTGGCAATGGGTAGTGCTGCGATCGCTTTGCAAGCTGATGTATCCAAACCTGATCAGGTAGATGCTTTGATCAACGCGGTGATGGATAAATGGGGACGCATGGATGTATTGGTCAACAATGCTGGGATAGCCCGCGACACCTTACTACTCCGCATGAAGCTAGAAGACTGGCAAGCCGTGATTGATCTCAATCTCACTGGTGTGTTTCTTTGCACTAAAGCAGTTAGCAAGGTGATGTTGAAGCAGCGATCGGGACGGATTATCAACCTCACTTCAGTGGTTGGAGAAATGGGTAACGCCGGGCAAGCGAATTACAGTGCGGCCAAAGCAGGCGTGATTGGCTTTACAAAGACAATCGCCAAAGAATTTGCGCCCCGAGGCATCACCGTCAATGCTGTGGCTCCTGGTTTTATTGCAACCGACATGACTGCAGACATTAAGACCGAGGAGATCTTGAAATTCATTCCCTTAGGACGGTATGGACAACCCGAGGAAGTGGCTGGGCTCATCCGCTTTTTGGCAGCAGATCCAGCTGCGGCTTATATGACGGGACAGGTTATTAATGTTGATGGCGGCATGGTGATGGCTTAGGGGATTAATAAACCCCATCCTATTGCCTGCTCCATTCAGCGAATTCATTTATCCCTCAAGAAGCGATCGCGTGAGGCAATTGATGTCACGAGGCAATTGATGTAGTGCTTGCAATACTCGTATATCATGCCCAATCTAATGCCATTGATCGCCGCTCAGCCTAATTCTGTGCAAATTCATCGGTCAGATCCGTTTGCTCAGCTCAGGATAAAGCGATCGCTTCAACGCTTTGACAACCAACCTTGATCAATATAACCGTTGATCAATGGCTGAGTTCCTAACTGGCTCCATCCGATTTTTTGCGCGATCGAGTTGCCGTTTGGCGAGAGGGTGTTTTGGCTCTGGCAGTTGGCTGAGCCGATGTTTTTTTGGCCGCCATTTTTGGCTCTGCTTTCGGCTCAGATTTTGCCTTGGTGGTCTTGGTAGTTTTAGGGGTTCTGGTAACTTTAGAGGTTTGTTTGGAGGTTGGCTGCTCCAAAGTTGCAACGGCAGCTTTGGAAGAAACCGCAGACAGATTCGGTGAATCAGCCAGTGCAGCGCTAGCTTTGGCTTGTTTGCTACCCCGACGAGACTTTGAGGCTAGTGCTTTTTCCTGCTTGACGGCTGCCAAGTACCGCTTCAGCGAAGGGGCAGCAATGTTTATCCCTTGCTCCCCTAACAGAGCTGCCACTTCTTCGTAGGTGTAGCCTCGATTCAGGGCAATGACGATAGAGGCTTGCAAAAGACCCACGGCTTCCCGCAATGACCAACTTACTTTTGGCTTTTGGGGAAGCTCAGTCAACAAGACACCGGCTTGCTCAATCGCAGATTTAGAAACCGCTGTTGCAGATTTAGAAACCGCTGTAGCGGCGGCTGAACGCTTTTTAACTGTTGCCATCATTTAAATTCCTAAAAGGACATAATTCCCTTGATCAGCTTGATCAAAGAAGTTGAATTTATTTATACATTACAAAGTTCTTTTGCATCCACAAAATCTTGTAAATCAATAATTAGGATGATGAGAGTGTAACCCTATGAAAACATAACAATTGACCCTTAAAGTTCAGCAAACCGGCACGAGAAAATTCGGTAGTTACCGCTACCTGGGTCTGCTTTATATATCTTGTCAGAATCGGGAATTGGCTCAATGTTTGCTTGCAAATTACTGTGGCGGCAGTTCTAAGGCGATCGCTCCTAATATTCCCTTACGAAAATCATTCAAAACTTGTACCGCCGATCGTTCTTTGTTGCCCTGATACTTCTGTTCTGCCAAAATTTCAATAAAGCTTTCGCCAGTAATAGGGGCAGGATCCAGGTCATAGCGCGATCGCAACGGTGCTTCAAATGCTAAATCTGGGGCTTCAGCCTGTAGGAATTTGAGGCGATCGATCAAGGCAGAAGCAACCCGCTGAGTATCGTAGGCGGCTTCACCAATGTCATCACAAATGGCTAGTTTCAACGCTGCGTCCTGATCTTCTAACCGAGACGGCAATACGCCTGGTGCGTCTAGCAACTCCAGCTGATCGGAGATCCGCACCCAGCGCAGCTGCCGAGTAATTCCTGGACGACGGGCGCTTTCTACGACTTTTCGCTTGAGCAGGCGGTTGATGAGCGCCGATTTACCCACGTTGGGGAAACCAATCACCACAGCTCGCACCGGTCGGGGTAACATACCGCGATCGCGTCTTCTGCGGTTCATCCGTTCTCCTGCATTCTTGGCTGCCTGCAATAAATTGGGCAACCCTTGCCCTTGATTGGCATTTGTAAAATAGGGCAGTTCTTCTTGGGACTTAAACCAGTCCGTCCAGTCCTGCTGCACTTGAGGCGGAATCATATCCAGTCGGTTGAGCACCAGCACATGCTCTTTATTACCAATCCACTGAGCAACTTTGGGATGGCGCGAAGCAAGAGGAATCCGAGCATCCCGTACTTCCAGGACAACATCGACTTTTTTGAGTTGCTCAACGAGGGCTCTTTCGGCTTTGGCGATGTGACCGGGATACCACTGGATAGGAGGGGAGGACATGGGGAGAAGGAGAGAGGGTTGAACGAGTTGAATTAATGCGTTGAACTAATCATGCATTGAACTAATAGTGTACCGAAACGTATCCTGGCAGGGCAGGAAATAGGAAAACCTCCGGTGGAGTGACCCACCAGAGGCTATTGGCTTTTGGAAGCGTTGAAATTTACAAGGATGTATCTATGTTTTACGGCGTTTTACGGCTGGTAGCCGGGCATACGAGTGCCGTAGTCTACTTCGGTACCTGTGACGGACACAGCGATCGCCTCAAAGGAATCAGAATTCCAGTTGCGCTCATGAATAGGCTTGGATTGCTCACCACGGAAGTAAGCCTGTGTGCCAATCACCGCTACAGCAGCCCAACCGACGACAAACAAAGCAACCAAAATAAACATTGTCATAACAATTACCTCTTAATACTCGCTTGGAAAATGGAAACTCAAGTGCTGGCAGAACGGATATCAGGGAGCAAACCTAGCTCTTGTCGCTGTTGTGTGTTGACCAGGTTTTGAACTGCCTGAATCGACTCCCAATCGATCGCCTCAACCTGGCTCTTAATCTCTTTAACGGGTCTCTCTCGCCCCATGTAAAGAAATATAACACTAATTGTTACAAAACTGCAACATATATTGCAAAAAATTTTTGAAGGTGGTAATGAGTTTTGCTTATGGCTCAACTTCAACGCTTAGCAATTGC
>DATNOY010000111.1:0-5879 GCA_036703495.1 Coleofasciculaceae cyanobacterium | reverse complement strand
TCAAATAGGGCTGGAATCAGGTTTGGCAAATTTGCCACCAGCGTGTAGGACTGAATCACTTCTCGGGTTTTACTCAGCGTTACCGACCAGGGTAAATAAAACCGAAATGACCAATCTGGACGTTGGAGCGTTTGCACCTGGCTGGTTTCATTACGAGAAATATTCCAGCCTTGCCCTGTATATTGATCAAAGGCTAGCACCCGCCAAAAACCAGGAGTCTGAGAGCGAACCCGCATGACCACTTTGGGTTTCAGGGTGCCGCGTAGATTTTGGTTAATTTTGCTATTAAACCCATAGTAGAACTCATCATCGACTTGCCCAGCTTGGGTTTTTCCAGAGCCGCTGCCACTGCCCGGCTCGCCCGCTTGGACATAACCCGGATTGATAATATTGCTGCTGTTGAATTGCCCCTCTAATTTAATCGGGCTGCTGACGGGGAATGATCGCAGTTGATACCCTGGCATCCGGGGCAACAGCATAAAAATCGTCAGCCCTAATCCCAGGATGACCAGTAAAACGGCTCCCAAACGTTTGGGCGCTAGGTCTAATCCCACTCCTGCAAAACTTGGAGAGGCTAACCCTAGCCGAGATCGATAATCTAGGACTAGAGTAGGCAGCGCGATCGCCAAAAATAATAGCAGCAAGGGAGCAAACGCCAAGGTTTGACTGAGGGTGGCGGCAACTCCTAGCAAAATTAGCCCGATCACGGCCGAATAGCCTAAGTCTTTTCGACGAGGTAGATCAAAGCTATGGAGAATTTGCAGGTGAATTAGCAAAGTAGCCAGGGCCAGGCGCGTATCATTGCGCTCTGTCCAGAGCCGCGCAAAAAAGAAGGCTAAAGCAATCAGCATGCCGATCGCAATGCAAAACTTGGTCGCAATATTGCGATGGCGACGCCGATAGCCGCTCCAGGTGGCTCCAGCAAAACTGAGCGGAACTGCCCAGAGGCTGATGCCCTGGAAGTTGATGCTATCCGCAGCAGCCACATCCGTTGCGATCATCCCCACCGTGACCAAGCCCTGCACCAGGACTCTGAGAGGAATGGAATCCTCTGGGGGGGGTAAGGGCTGTGCAGCAATGCGCTGGAGGCGTTTGAGAAAAGAGAGATGAGGCGATCGCGGCAATCCGGTAGATGAAGGGTGGTTCCCTGCTAAACGTCTGGGCATGGCTCACGGCACGGGGGTCAGAGTAGAACATCGAGACGGGGCTATCTCGGAAAAAGGTGTATCAGACCCTATGCTAACCAGACGATCGATGAAAACGGCAGGTAGATTCACGTAAACAACCGTGATTCCAGAGCACTAGCTAAAGACAAGCTCGCGCTCTAGCTCTGCTTCACGATGAGTTCGGTATAGAACTGCTCTTGGTAGAGAGAACATTCTAACCCGTCCAATCTGTCTATATCTGTAGAATTCTCTGATGGCTAAGCAGCATGACACGCGATCGGGACTCATCTCAAACTCAATTAGCGGCGCTTCAACTAGCGCCTGACCTCGACACTGCCCTGCACAGCAGGCTCAGCGATTTAATCCCCTTCTGTCACCAGGCAAATAGCAAACTCCATCGGTGGCTGATGGGCTGCTAGCTGCACTTCTAGCGCATAGGCTTGGTTCAGTTCCAGGTGGGACAAAACCACGTCTAATTGTCCAGCATGAGCAGCATGGGCGATCGCTTCAGCCGTTGGGCTATGAAAGCTCAGACTACCCTGACAGGGCAGATGAGCTTGAACGCGCACCCGATTTTCAGAAGGATCATATTCCGCCGTTAAGGTCAGCAGGCCCATTGCCGTTTGCCATTGACGATCGATCGATCGCTGGCTGTCCGACAGGCGGAACGTGGTTGCCTCCAAAATGCTGCGGGCTGCAAGTAGCGACAACGCCATTTGCTGAGCTGGAGTGGCTTGATCGTAATGGCTTGGAAATCCCATTTGAGGACGGGTAAGCGTTCCGCCCCGGTAAGGGGATGCCAACACCAAACCGGCGAGCTGATTTAGCGCATCAGACTGGTCTGGGAATAAAGCCTTGACAGCCTGAATTAACTTTTCACCTTCTCGCAGAGACAATTGCACCACAGACTGACACTGCTCAAAAAGCTGGGTCAGCAGGGCATCGGGCATCGGAACTGGCAAGCTCAAGTTTTGCAGTTGAGCTGCCCAAAGTTGCGGAACTCTATCGGGTATAAGCTGCTCCGAAGGTTCGGAGTCATAGTCACAAGTCTCAGTTTCCCAGGGAAATCGAGGTGGCTTTTGCTCAATTTCGGCACGGAGCCGGTGTTTTAACAAACTATAAAAACGGTCTTGCACAGCAGGGTTTTCTCCCGATTTGAATAACGAGATTTCCTCAAAGGGAAAAGAACCCGATTCAACAAGGTCAGACAACATGTCAGATACCTCTTCAGAATCGAGGGGATCAATATACGGTGTTTGCAAATCCACTGCCCCGGACTGTTCCGGACGAGTCGTTTGACTGAAAATATCCCCTGATGGCGCTGTAATTGCCGGGTCTGGTTCTTGCAACAGCCAAGCCAAAAATATATTTATGGCTTCTGCGTCTTTATTCATCGGTTGAGGCACCTGTTCCGGATACTAAATTGTTGCGAATTTCCCAAGCTTGTTCAAGTAGTTTAGTCCAATGTTTTTGTAGCTGGGTGGGAGTATAGCCGATCGCTTGAGCAATTGCCGTATCGGAGAGCCCTTTACGCCTCAGTTTCAGCAACTCCAGCTGGGTTGGATTGAGCTTTGCTTGGAAGGCTAGCCACTGCTGAGGGGTCAAACCAAAATTCCGCTCTAAGTCTGCTTCTAGCCACTGGTGCACCAATTCCCAGCGATTAGACAGCGCAAATCGGATCAGGTGGTACTTAAACCGCTGCTGTAAGTAGTCCCGCTGGCGAGCCGTTAATCCTAAGATGGTTTCAATTTCATTGGCAGGTAAATCTTGCAAGCGCAGCGCAAAATAATCGGCGCAGTCTTTTTGATCTCGCTCTTCCAAATAAGCCATCAATTCCGTAATTACGGTGTTCCGCAGCGCATCTTCAGGGAGCTCTGGCTCCTGGGCCATCATCTGCTCGCGCACTTGAGGCACGGATACGTTGCTGCGTCCGTGTTCCGAGTCGCCCGATGAGCCTTCTGCCGCCTGTTCAATATCCACCATCATTTCGGGTGGCTGCTGCTGCGAAAAGGTTTGTGCCCGCAAGATGATCAACTGCTGGCTGCGCCGACCGGGCAAAGGGATCCGGCGTTTGCCGTAGCGTTCGGTAAACGCCATGTATTCTGCCAGTTCTAACAACGTCCGCGGACGATAGGTGGCAGGCATTTGATTTTCGCGTCGGAAGGCGTTCAGCGACTCAATGTAAAAGCCCTGTAAAAAGTCTTCAATCAGCGTCAGCCGGGCCTGATAGCTAGATTGCACTTGTGGAGGCGTAATGTAGCGATAGACCACGGCACTCAAAGTGCTGTGTAGCTCCACTCGTCCGCGATGCGATCCTAACTGATAATATTTCAGACATTGCTTGAGGCGATGTCTTGCTAAAGCGGTAGACCAGGTGTCTACTTCGCCAGATGCTTGAATCCGCTTGCTTTCTGAGCAAATGCGAGATACTTCTTCTGTAATACGAGCCGCCACTTCTTTCGACCCCTGCTCCGAAGCACGGGCCGCCTGTTTTAGCTCATTGAACAAAAGCTGAAAAATTGCCTCCACGCTTCCGTCCAGTCTCCCCCGATGGTAAATTAGCCGCTATCAACCTAACACACGATTTGCGATCGCCTGCCTGTCTTTCAGTGACACATTCGAGTGTTGATGGTAGTTGCATGCCCTGGCTAAAGCATCCGTAGCTGTAAAAGTTCGTTTTGAAAAGTCTGGTCTAGACTATGAGGACAGGTAACTTCTACAGTCCCGCGATCGGGATCTAGGACGTATGAACGTAGATCAACAAATTCAGGTATTGATCGATCAAGCTCCACAATATGGAGTTACTGGTGGTGAGGTAGAAGCAATCGCTCCCGTTCTCAAAGCCTTGGCTCAGCAACTCCGGCACCCTCAATACTATATTCCACAGACTGCTGAACAGGGTTGGCTGATGACAACCCTGACTCACCGTACCCAACCTGAATTGAGTAAAAACGTAGTCTACGCATTCTCTGACTTGAAGTCAGTCTCAACTAGCTCCCATGTTCCCCAAGATCCAGGAATCATGGCGCTGCCCTTACCGACTACGCATATCCTATTTCAAATGCTAGCAATCAAGCCACTCGATAGCATTGTTTTTTTTGAGACATCAAGCAATCTTCAATCTGGAACCGAAATTTCCCGGAAGAATCTTCAAGATTCAATCCAGCAGCTGGTAGAAATGCAGCGATCGGCCGCCAAATTCCCGTCTGATATTGCTTAAAGTTAGCATGACCTGCATGAAGCCCTACCAACAAATTCCCATTGTGGAATGCTATGAACCGTTGTTGCCCCTGCCGCTAGCTCAGTTTGCCGTGGAAGATCCGCATCCTTATGTGCAGCTAGCGGCTCCCTATGGCGGAAAATCACCTTATTTCCTCCGTCAAGGCGTGTTGGAGGCGCTGCTGCAAGCTCAAGCTTGGCTGCAGCAGGTCTATCCTAACTGGCGAATTCAAATTTTTGATGCGTATCGTCCGATAGCGGTACAGCAATACATGGTGGACTACACTTTTGCCGAAACGGTGAGAAACAAAGGGCTAGTGCTAGAGCAACTGACCGATGCCCAGCGGCAAACCATTTGGGCACAGGTGTATCAATTTTGGGCGGTGCCTAGCGCCGATCCAAAAATGCCGCCCCCGCACAGTACGGGAGCCGCGATCGATGTCTCCTTAGTGGATGCCAGTGGAACCGTTGTGAACATGGGTTCACCAATTGATGAAATGTCTCCCCGATCGCATCCCAATTTTTTTGCTCAAGATTTTGCTCAAGAGACAGGCAGATCTGGAGAAGAGGATCTGCGCTTAGAGCCTGTTTCAGAAAGCGATCGCGCTACCTTTCATGCTCATCGACAAATTTTGACCTACGCCATGACGACGGCAGGTTTCCAGCAGCATCCCGGAGAATGGTGGCACTTTTCTCTGGGCGATCAGCTGTGGGCCTGGTTGAAAAACCAACAAACTCCAGGCTTGGAACAGATTGCTCGCTACGGAGCGATTTAGCCTGGAGCACCTGCGCCCCTATCGCCCAGCCACTAGTTAGTTGTGCAGTAGGTATTTACCTCGTTCACTAACGGACCTTCTTGATCCGTCGCCGTCTTGAGTGCATCAAACGCTTTTTGCGCAGCCGCGGCATCCTTTGCCCCCGCAGCAGTGACTAAATCGCGCGTTGCCTTACTGGTATCGGTGTACATATTGACAAATCGCGTTTGGAAATCTTTCAGCTTACTGTCGCCCAGCTGCAAAGATTGCATATTCGTTTTGGCAGTGTCTGCTGTCTCTGCAATCTTAGACATCGCTTCTACATTGTCAGGATTGGCGTTTTGAGTCACGCCTTGAACGGCAGAAACCGCCTCGTTAGCACCCTTGATGAGCTTGTTGCATTGAGACACCTTGTTGTCACTACAGCTAACGGCTAAGAAACTGAGGGTGGCGAGGGTTGAGACGGCGATCGCCCGCTTGCAAACTGGCTGATCTAAAAAAGGCATGTATATTCTCCTGAACTGGCTGGCAAACAAAAGGCTGTATTTGGTTAAGGCTGTGTTTAGTTATAGAGGTCCGATGGACTTCTGTATATAGGTCAGGGAAACTTTAAACCTGAACTTTAGATTGTGACAACAGGCTAAGCCAGGATGGATTCAATAAAATCCAGGACTAGGGCGCTGCCCCAAAACCCTATTGAATTAAATTGACGATCCTCAAAGTTAAAGATTAGACATCC
>DATNOY010000110.1:0-8039 GCA_036703495.1 Coleofasciculaceae cyanobacterium | reverse complement strand
TTAAACAGGTTAGCCTTTGCACTCTGTCTCACCTCATGATCTGACTGCATTGAGGCTTCCCTAGCCTAGATCAGTGAATAGGAACTTGATGTCGTAATCAGCACAATAACAGAGCACAATAACAGAAAAGTACAACCTGTTTTATCTTAAAAGAATGTGTGATTTCATCACAATAGACGCAGGCAGCAGGCATCCTCAGATTTTGCTGGGAAGTGCTGTGAATCTGGCTTGATTGCCTCCTGCCAAAGCGATCGCTCCCAAAACGTGGTACGGTCAATTTTGTAATAGCATCTGTTTTATGATTACCGTTGCACTTCCCAAAGGTGGCTTGCTGGTAGACAGCATTCAACTCCTAAAATCGATCGGCTTAGACTTCAGTGCGTTTCTAGATAGCTCCAATCGGCAGTTAGAGATTTGGGATCCTACCCATACCGCTAAAGCATTGCTGGTCAGAAATTATGATGTGCCCGTCTATGTTGAGTACGGACAGGCGCAAATCGGCATCGTTGGGTATGACATTTTGCGAGAAAAGCAGCCGCAAGTTGCTCATTTGGTGGATCTCCAGTTCGGGCTGTGCCGCATGTCGGTAGCGGTAAAGGCATCCAGTCCCTATCGCTCAGCGCTAGATTTGCCACCCCACTGCCGCGTTGCCAGCAAATTTGTCCACTGTGCCAACGAATATTTCAATAGTCTGGATTTGCCGGTTGAAATTGTGCCCCTCTACGGTTCGGTCGAGCTAGGACCCATTACGGGTATGTCGGAGGCGATCGTTGATTTGGTGGCAACGGGCCGCACCCTCAAAGACAACAATTTGATTGAGATTGATCAACTGTTTGAAACGACGGCTCGGTTAATTGCTCATCCCCTCAGCTATCGTCTTAACTTGGATGGCTTACAGGAGCGCATTGAGCAGGCTAGGCAAGCAATTGTTCCAGTTGCTTAGCCGCCCCCATTCCGTTCTAAACACGTTATCACTACTCTCATCAGTGCTTCCACCGGCACTTACCTCCAGCCCTAAGGGTTAGGACGCCTCTGGAGAAACGCATCATCCCCCTTAAACGCAATTGCTATAGAGCGATGTGTACTCGGCTAAAACCAGATGATTTTTTGAAAGCCTCGCGGAGCGAGGCTTTCAAAAAATCATCTAGACTTGACTCCGTTGAAAATTGCTATATCACTCGCAACACACTTGGAACAGTTAGCGATTCAAACTGGCGAATTTCTGCTAAGGCTTGGCGGAAATTGCCTTCCCGCACATGATGAGTAATCACAACGATTTCGGCGCGATCGTCCTGTAGCCCAATCTGCACGACCGATTCTAGGCTAACGTTATGCTTGCCAAAGCAAGTGCCCAGTTTGCCAATGACGCCTGGGTTATCTTGGGTGAGGAAGCGGGCATAAAACCGGGTGACCAATTCTTCGATGGGCGCGATCGAGCAATAGTGCTGATGCGAACAAGCCAATAGGGGATCAAGCAAGGGTTTACCGTTGGCTTGCACTGCGACGCCTCGCCCCACCTTTAGAATGGCAGCGATATTAAGAATATCAGCAACGACAGCGCTAGCCGTGGGACCAGAACCGGCCCCTGGTCCAAAAAACATCACCTGTCCTACAGGTTCACCTTCTATCAAAATGGCATTGTAAACGCCGTTGACACTGGCTAAGGGGTGGGTCTTGGGAACCAAGGTGGGATGCACTCTCACCTGAAGCTGGTCAGGTTCGCTGGAAAGGCTGCTGGAGAGGTCTCGCTTTGCCGTTGCCAGCAGCTTAATCACAAATCCTAGCTTTTCAGCATAGGCAATATCGGTGGCACTGACTTGACGAATGCCCTCACAATAGACTTCTGTCAGCTTGATTCGTCCTCCAAAGGCGAGAGAGGACAGGATAGCAATTTTGTCTGCTGCATCCAATCCATCTACATCGGCTGTGGGATCGGCTTCGGCATAACCTAGCTGCTGGGCATCGGTCAGTACTTCTTCAAAGCTGCTGCCTTCCGTTTGCATGCGGCTGAGAATGTAGTTGGTCGTGCCATTTATAATGCTGGTAATGCTATGAATTCGGTTGGCGCAGAGAGATTGCTTGAGGGGCTCAATCACGGGAATACCGCCAGCAACAGCAGCCTCTAGCAACACATACACTCCAGCTTCATTGGCAGCCGTAAAAATTTCATCCCCAAAGCGGGCGATCGCAGCTTTATTTGCCGTGACCACATGCTTGCCATGGGCAATGGCTTGCAGCATCAGCGACCGGGCAGGCTCTAGCCCACCAATCACCTCAACCACTACATCCACATTGGGGTCTGTCACAATGGATGCTAAATCAGTAGTGAAGATCTCGGGCGGGAGTTGCAAGGTACGGGGCTTGTCTAGCGATCGCACCCCGACTCGGTAAATTTCAATCTCTTGCAGTAAAGGATGCCGTTGAGCTGGATTAAGCAGAATCTCTGCTGTCCCTAATCCAACGGTTCCTAATCCCAATAGACCAACCTTAAACGCCACAATCCCAACTCGCTGCGAGACTTCATCTACATAATTGTATGGGAGTTTAGAGAGGTGGATGGGAGTTTAGAGAAGTGGATGGGAGTTTGAGCAGAGAAATACGGTGGGCAGGCGCTCTTTCCCAAGTAAAAACCCCGGTCTTGGGAACCGGGGAACTAGTTGCATTCAGGAACATGCTTTAGAGGTTGTTCTTAAAGTACTGACCTTCTATGAAGCTGATTAATCAATCTTGTGACAATTTTATGTCGATCCTGAATCTGAAAATGCGCCAATCTTTACCTGTACTTCAAATTCTCTTGATGATTGCCCTGCCCCAGCCGTAATCAGATGCCCTAGAATATGGATAACTGTAGGTTTCTTGGGCGCTAGGCTAAATAGCGGTTCAAGCAAGTCATACAGTTGAGAGCCCCACTGGTATCAAACAGCGTTTACCAAACGGCGTTGAACGTCTACAGTACAAATTTAGAAGTGAAAATTCAGATCTGAGGCTTAATCTTAATGTCCTTGGATGTGGTGTAGCTAAAAATCCTCGTATTCAAGCAACGGGTTTACCTGCGCCCCCTTAGGAAACCCATAAATGTAGATTGAGATGAATAGCCAAAATCAGCAGTGTTATCAGGTTACTCTCTCGGCATCTGCTGACGCTGCCAGTGCCGCTGGTGTGAAACAGGAGTTGCAGCACGCAGACCTTCCTCAAAGCCAGATGGCGATCGATTTTCCCCCGATTGTTGAGAACGCAACCGCTTCCCAAATTTTGCAGTATCTCCAAAGTGGGCGTCTATGGATGGTGAATAGCCGTCGGCGCAACGGACTGATTTTGTGTAAGCCTTTTTACGCCGAATTTGCTGGCCCAGGCTCTGCTGTCGGGGGTGTTTTTGATCAGGACTGTCAGCGGGTGATTCCGGTGGGTGACCTATCTTTGATCCAGCCGGACTCACATGAAGAGCGACATCAGGCTTATCTCATTCGTCGGCAATGGATTCGCCTGACGCAACAGTTTACCGATCAATCTGTGCCGCTGCAACGGGCCCAGATGATCTTGAACCAGTTTGAAAATTACTTTGACCAAGACACGATCGCCCGGATCCCCGATGAGGCATTTGCCCTGCTGGTGGGTGTTCTACCCCACTCGGTGCGGATGGCCCGGCGCAGACCCGGTAAGCTCAACGTTAAAGTGAAGGCATGAGTCCATGGCGGTTCTCAATGGCGTGCGTATGGGGCATAAGCTCTGGTTATAGTTCAGCTCAAAGCCTGTAGCGCCAACCTCTAGAGCTAACCGGAGAGCTAACTGGTGCCTGTTCTACGCTTCATGAACTGGGCAGCTGGCAAAATGTCTGTAGGGCTTGCCAAATTTCAGATTGCACATTGCTGAGCGTGTGGTCGCTGTCCAGCTCAATTAGTTGCACCCAAGGGCGATGGTTGGCGTAGTCGCGGCTGGCTTGGATGGGGATCACATCATCCTGTCTGCCATGCAGAATCAACGTTGGGACAGGGCGCTGGAGCTGTGATTCGTCGTATTGGGCAGCGTCTGTGACAAAGTCGTAGCTCAATGGCAGCATTTTTTGCTCACCATAGTGATAAACCGACAAGCTGTGGCTGTCTTGCCACTGGTTGACCTGCTCTATGCCTAATCTAGGTAGCCAATGGGACAGAAAGTGAAAGGCGGGAGCCAAAAGCACCAGTCGCTGAACTTCCTGAGATTGCTCTCCTATCCAGGCGGCAGTCAAACCGCCCAGGCTAGAGCCAACTAAGGTATTGCTGGCAGAAAGCAGCGATCGCACCTGTTGAATTTGGCGACTCAGCGTCAGGCGATAGAAATCATCTTGGTTCAGGTCGGGTACTTTTAAAGGAATGCCGATCGCTTGAAAACAGTCGTTCAGATGTTGCGCCTTGTCCGATTGGGGGCTAGAAGCAAATCCATGCAGATAAAAATAGGCGTCCATCTAGCGCTTCAAATTTAGCAATTCTTCTAGGGCTGCCAGCAATCTTACCCGAACTGCCACAATTTCAGTTTCAGGATTGAGAACAAAGTGCCACGCCACGTTTACTGTAAATAGAGAAGTTTGGACTTTGCCCACGACTCTAATTTCGGTATCGTCCGATTCTGTTACCTGAGTAGGTTTCTCCTGCGGCAGAGCAGTGATGCCTTTGGCTTCTTTCTCCAGGTAGGCCGCGATCGCTTCTCGTCCCACGATAGCGACTTCAAAGGGTGGATACAAGATGCCCTCAGGGGCAAACAAGCTGGCAGTGGTTTGAAAATCCCCTGCATTTAAGGTTTCAAAATACTGCAGCAGAATGGATTCTGTAATTTCAATGCTCCCTGGATCTTGATGACTCACTGCCATTGGCAGATCGCTAGATGACCTTTCCATGATTTAGCTCTACTCAGTTCCCTAGATTCGTTCTACAGCTTTCGCTTACCTTATCAAGCATCTCGCCAATTGACCTGCCCCGTAAGTCAGAAGTAGCGCCAATCTAGGGAAAAATCCTTTTATTTTGCTCTTGGCTTGTTTTGCTTTTGGCTTGTTTTGTGTCTTTAAATTAGGGAACACTAACCTTACCTCCTTCGGATAGGGGAAGCGCCTCTCAGCATTAATCTGCTGGGAGGTTTTATTAGTTTGTAGAGGTTTGTTGCCATGAGTTTAAGGCAACGGCAGTTTCGAGCCCTAGACGATCGCCTACCTATACCCGATCGCCTGATTCAGCCTTCTATAATGAATTATTGTCTTGGTATTGTCTTGGTAGGTTGCTTAGGCAGGTTGCCTTGACAGGTTGCTTTGGCACACCGCACTCAGCGTTCACAGATTTGCGATTTCTTTTGACTTAACCCCTATGACTGACTCTTCCCGCCGCTATCACATCACCACCTTCGGCTGCCAGATGAATAAAGCCGACTCCGAGCGCATGGCTGGGATTTTGGAGGACATGGGCTTTCAATGGTCAGAAGATCCCAATCAGGCTAACGTCATTCTCTACAACACCTGCACCATTCGCGATAATGCCGAACAAAAGGTTTATTCGTATTTAGGCAGACAAGCCAAACGCAAGCATGAACAGCCTGATCTAACGCTGATCGTGGCTGGCTGCGTGGCTCAGCAAGAAGGGGAGGCGCTGCTGCGACGGGTTCCTGAGCTAGATCTGGTGATGGGTCCCCAGCATGCCAATCGCTTGGGAGATTTGCTAGAGGAAGTTTTTAGCGGCCATCAGGTAGTGGCTACAGAGCCGATTCAAATTGTTGAAGACATTACCAAACCTCGTCGCGACAGTACGGTGACCGCTTGGGTAAATGTGATCTATGGCTGCAATGAGCGCTGTACTTACTGTGTAGTGCCGAATGTGCGTGGCGTTGAGCAATCTCGTACGCCTGAAGCCATTCGGGATGAGATGGTTGCACTGGGACAACAAGGCTTCAAAGAAATTACGCTTTTAGGACAAAATATTGATGCCTATGGGCGCGATTTGCCAGGCAGCACTGCCGAGGGTCGGCATCAGCATACGCTGACTGATTTGCTGTATTTCGTTCACGATGTACCGGGCATCGATCGCATTCGCTTTGCCACCAGTCATCCTCGCTATTTTACCGAGCGGCTCATCCGGGCTTGTGCTGAACTGCCTAAGGTCTGTGAGCATTTCCACATTCCTTTCCAGTCGGGAGATAACGAATTGCTGAAGGCAATGGCGCGAGGCTATACGCGGGAGAAGTACCTGCGCATCATCGACCTGATCCGTCGCTATATGCCCGATGCGTCTATCAGTGCCGATGCTATCGTTGGGTTTCCAGGAGAAACGGAAGCTCAATTTGAAAATACGCTGTCCCTGGTGGCTGCAGTTGGCTTTGACCTGCTCAACACTGCGGCCTATTCTCCCCGGCCGGGTACACCTGCGGCCCTGTGGGATCATCAGCTCAGTGAAGCTGTAAAAAGCGATCGCTTGCAACGGCTCAATCATCTGGTATCTGTGCAGGCGTCTGAGCGATCGCAGCGCTACTTGGGCCGAGTGGAAGAAGTGTTGGTGGAAGACCAAAATCCCAAAGATCCAACGCAAGTCATGGGGCGGACTCGCGGCAACCGGCTTACCTTCTTTCAAGGGGACATTGCTCACCTGAAGGGACAGCTCGTTCCGGTGAAAATTACAGCCATTCGTCCTTTTAGCCTCACAGGCGAACCGCTAAACCTACCGGTTTGCGTCTGAATTCAGCGGCTTGGCAGATCGCCACGTTCCCTTCAGAACCGCAATATAGCGCGCAGTGCTTGTTTCGCAACATAGCGCTGCGCGCTTGATTCAAACCAGAATATTTTTTGAAAGTTTCACAAGGTTTCAAAAAATATTCTGTACTGCATGCAATTGAGAGCCGCTATAGAACATCATCCGAAACAGAATGCTAGACTTCAGCTAGAAGATTGCTATTTGGCGTCAGCAGCCAGATCTGACGTTGCCCCTCTGCTCACCGACAATTGAATCTGCCGTGGTCGTCGCGCTTTTTATCTTTATTGTAGGTTTGACCCCTTTCTTCATGTCTGTGTGGTTTATGCGGCAAGCGAATGCCAGAGCCCAGGCGCGTCTGCAGTTGGCGATCGAGGCTGCCGCTAACCGAGGACTTGCTTCACTGCGCTTACCGCCCGAACATCAGTACGTGGAGGGTATTGGCTACATGATTGGTGATTTCACCTGTCAGTTCAATGCCCGATCGAGCTACATTCGCTGTGCCGTCAATCCTGCCGGACCTTGCAAGGATTGCTTCCATTACCAGCCCAAAGACTAGAAATCAGTGTTGGGCACCCCGTCCTTAAAAACCAAACTTAAGGATTTTTTGTGAGGTCGGAGACCTCACAAAAAATCCTTGATAGAACATTAGTCGCTGCTAGAAACCGCTATAAAACGCTAGCCTGATCCCGGTTGGAGGTCCGTGTCCCCTAACAGAACCTACCAACCTTACCGGGAAGGAGGAGGGCTGGTGGGCACAACCCGGAGACGCTGGGTAACGGTTGTCATGCCGTCATCCCGAATCACGATCGCAGAAACCCAACGATTGTCCGGCATGATGGGGGCACGTCCCACTTTGAATAACCCTCCCGAAGACAACAGCTCTAGCTCTATGGGTGTCGTGTTGAGGTAGCCAGAGGGCTGGATTGGTTCTTCTAAGGCGGCTCCTAGCAAGAGGCGATTGCCCAGTGGTTCGGTGACAATAGCGTCAAAGTCATAGGGTTGACCCACTTTTACCTGTTCAGGTAGGCTGACCGTCACGGTAGGCGGCTTTTCCCCGGAGGTCAGCTGGCTACGTTCGGTCAAAATCTCTTGCTGAACAATTTTTTGATTCTCGAACCGCTGCCGCGAGGTCAGGGTTGCCGTCAGGTTAAACGTTCGGTTGGTGTTTAGCGCAGCCGGCTGACTTGGGGTTCGGGTTTGTCGTCTGGCAGGTGTGGAATTAGGAGGCGTGGAGGTAATGGTGGTTGTGGTTTCGGCAACAATCGCATTACCGTCCCGCTTCCAGGAAGTTAATTGAGTGGCATAGGTGAGATGGGGGTAACGTTCCCAAAGCTG
>DATNOY010000109.1:0-2454 GCA_036703495.1 Coleofasciculaceae cyanobacterium | reverse complement strand
CGGAGATGGATCTACTCGAACGTTACTGTCAACAGTCTGGTAGAACCAAGACGGATGTGGTTAGAGAGTTAATTCGGTCTTTGAAGCGAAAAGTCTTGGACACACCATCTAGTTAGATTGCTCGTTTCCTCCATCTCCCCTTCTCTCGCCTCCGGCATTGGTCAGGGGAATGTTGTCAACTCGCACGCATTCTTCCCGACGCTCACCCGAAGCGGGTAGAGCGCGGGGCTGCTGCTGCTTTAGCTCAATAATTGACAGCGATCTTGCACTAGCTGTCGGCTAGAGGTTGAAATGCTCATAACACATAGATTTTGGGAGAGGGCACGACTGAAAGGCTCAATGCGATCGGATTCGAACATTGGAGGAACAGCAGCTCTGACCATTTCGGGCAGAGGCGATCGAGTGAGTTAGCGCTTGATCGAAGTGTCATTATAGTGTAATTCAAATAAATTTTACCTGTTAAAAGCGATCGGATCAGTGGGCAACCCCATGCGGATGAGGCTGGACTCCTGCTGAGGAACTGCAATTCACCAGCCATTTCAAGGCTGAGCCGGATCTCGCAGTTGTTTGAGCTTCATCAGTGCTTGATACCGTTCTGCTAAAGCTTTGTGGCAGCTTTGCAAACAGGTTAAGATTTCAGGTTTTAGTTGGGTAACCTATGGGTATCTATAGCTACACGTATTCCGAATAAATCACGGAAGACTAAGGCTCAACGTTGCTCTATTGCTCAATTCACCCGACTACGACTCTATGCTAAGGAAATTACAGAAGTTTGCAATAGCTGCGATCGCTGCAAGTACAGGGGCAATCTTAACGTCGCCTGCAATCGCTGGCACACTAACGAAGGCTGGCATCAGCGGCACTGCATCAAACGACTATCTTATTTATGATGCTAACTCCACTGAGACTTTCGTAGTCCCAAATACCAGTGCTAATCTCCAGAAGGTTTTGGAGGGTAACAGTAGTAAACCCACAGGAAACGTGGAGTTGGCGGCTAGCAGTGAAAAAACAGGATTTGACTTTACAAAGTCTACTAGCCTGACTGGGAAACTGGGTGGTTTAGACCTGACTATCAGCAGTCTGACGGTTGATGACTGGATGAGTGATGTAGGAGGGACAACTTTTGGGCAGAAGTGGTTCAACGAGACGCTGAGCAATAACGGTTTTGGCAATCTATCTATCTTGCAAAAAGACTTGCTCTTTAGCAGCTTTAAGGAATATGGAGGCTTCCAAAGATTCAGTGATCCAAACATTTCCTATATCAACCAGGACGATCAGACAGGACTCATTCGGATTGGTTTGGCAGGGCACTTGAATGCTACACCCCTGTTAACCCAATCTGTTGATCAATTGACTGCTAAGTTACAGCAAGATTTAACAAAGGCTAAGGCTGACTTAGCTAAGCTGCCTAAGAATCCTCCAGCAGGTCCAGTTAAAACCGCTAAGCAACAATTGGAGTCTGCCATTACCAGCCTGAATTCATCGCTGCTGCTGGTCGAGGGAATGAAAACTACGCTCTCTGCTCAAACCATTCAAGCAAGCGAAATTTTCAAGTATGCTTACAATGGCAAGACGGGCTATGGCTATAGCTTTTCTGCGACCCAGTCTGGTCTGAAAGCAGCCGATGATCGTACTTCTCATACAGGGAATTATGAAGTGACTTTCCAAGGGGTTCCGCCTGAAACAGTTCCAGAACCTTCAGCAGTTTTGGGTTTGATCGGGTTTGGTAGTGTATTAGTCGTGAGACGGCAGATGCAAAAAAGGTCAGTTTTAACAAATCAGTAAGGCAGAAGTGCCTCCCTCGGCGTTGTTGCATAATCAGTCCGAAAAAAGCTTGAAACTGTTGCTACACAATCATTTTCCTGAAGAAACCCTTGACCAGAAAAATTGGCTTCTAAAAATCCTGTGATTCGCCAGTAGAGCCACTTTAGATCTCTAAGTCGGAGTCTTTGTGCAACAACGCCGCCTCCCTCTGTCTGGGAAACTGTCAGAGCTGAGTACTCATCATCCTATCGAGAATTTTACTCCAGTTCATCTGCTGAACCTCTGATTCTTTCGTTTAATCTATTGAGAATCAAGGTTTGAGTCTTCAACTCTGACACTTTCCCGGGTTGCTGCGATCGTCCGCCGCTGGAAGGGTGTCAGACGCTCGTGGTCGATCCCCACTGAGATCAGGTGGGCGATCGACCCTTCAGGGTCAGATCTTGAGTTTGTGTGTGGCAATGAAGTAAAATAGATAAGATTAATTGCCACACACAGCAATGCCTACCTTGAAAAATCTTGAGAGAAAAATAGCTTTGTTAGAAGCGGAGATCAGCACCCTCCAATCGCAAGGATCATATCGAATTGGCTATTGGCTGGACACCACCCAAAACCGCAAGGGAACGGAGTACATTCGGGCGCGCTGGATGGAAAACGGCAAACGCCGCTGCTACACGCTGAGCAATCTTCAAG
>DATNOY010000108.1:0-4880 GCA_036703495.1 Coleofasciculaceae cyanobacterium | reverse complement strand
ATGAGCTATCCGGGGCGAGTTTGGAACCGCAGCCAGCTGATCGAAAAACTTTGGGGCAGCGACTTTTTTGGCGATGAGCGGGTGGTGGATACGCATGTGGCCCGGTTGCGCAAGAAAATTGAGCTTGATCCGGCCAATCCGGCTTTCCTTAAAACGGTGATTGGAGTGGGATACAAATTTGAAGATGCCGCTAGCTAAACCGAACGCGCCGCGCTTTTCCAGGGAGTGAGGAAACGATTACCGTTTGAGCCTGGGTCTGCAAATAGTCTAGTTTCAGTCGATCGCGCAGCGCTATAGAACCAACACGCTAGAACTCAGGGTGATCTGTGGACGTTTTCACAAAAGCTTATCAATATGCAGCCAGCAACTCTGGCGATCTCTGGGCTTCCCTGCAACAGCACTTCTTGCTGGTGATCATTCCATTATCCATTGGCCTGTTTTTAGGACTGCCTCTAGGGCTATGGAGCGCCCGATCGCGCTGGGCCGCTACAGTGTTGATCAATGGCTTCAACGCTTTGCGCGTGATTCCAAGTTTGGCCGTCTTGTTTCTAGCGATTCCTTATTTTGGGCTGAGCTTTCAGTCCGCCGCGATCGCCCTTACCCTCTTAGTCATGCCGCCGATTTTGATCAATACCGATGTAGCTTTTCGCAGCATCGATCCGATGACGCGAGAAGCGGCCTTTGGCATGGGCATGAATCCAGGACAGGTTTTGCGCCAAGTTGAAATTCCGCTAGCCCTCCCTGTGGTGATTACAGGCATCAAAACTGCCTTAACCGAAGTGATTGCCAGCGCCACGCTAGCCGCCTTTATCGGCGCAGGCGGACTAGGCACCTTTATCGTGCGCGGATTTGCCCTCTACGATAATTCCATTCTGCTAGTAGGAGCCATTCCGGTGGCAGCGTTGGCCCTGCTGGCTGAGATTAGCTTGAGTAGCGTGCAGCGCCTGGTGCAACCGCCCAGATAAACCTGATAGAGCGGTGGGCACTCGGCTAAAGCCATATTCCAGTTTGAGTCCAGCAAGAAGCACTCTAGGACTGCTGAAGCAAATTCGTTTTCGCCCGCCCCAGCCGCCGCTTTGCCGGATTTGCCGCCCATTCTAGTGCCAGCAGTGCTCCGTTAATAGCAAAGGCTAAAAGAGAAACTGTGATGGCCCCAGCCCAAATTTTGTCGTAGCGTCCGGCTTGGGCAATGCCATCGAATAAGAGCGTTCCCAGTCCACCTGCCCCAAACTTAGCCCCAATGGTGGCAATGGCGATCGCCACAATGGCCGCCACCCGCAAACTCGCCAAAAATATCGGCAAAATTAAGGGCACCTGGATCCGCCACCACCGCTGCCAGGGATTCATCCCCATACCTCTGGCGGCCTCCAAAATAGCCGGCACAATGGACTCTAAACCGACGACTAATCCCCGAACCAAAATCACCTGCGTGTAAATCACCATGGCCACAATCACCGATCGCTGATTCAAGCCAAACACTGGGATCAGCAAAATGATTAACGCCAGACTGGGCACCGTATACAGAATGCCTAACCCTCCCAGAACCGGCACGTTCAGCCAGCGGTAGCGGCTAATTAGCAGGGCGAGCGGTAACGCCACCAGCACCGCAATCACTAAAGTAATCGTCGTCATTTGCAGATGCTCTAACAGCAGATTCCAGACTGTTCCCGGATTTTTGAAGATATAGCTCATGGGGTTGATGTAGCGGTTAATCTCGCGATTGCGGCCATAGCTCATTAAACATCGAGACCTGATATCCAGTCATCTTGCCGGTCAGTTTTTGTGGGTTTGCGTCGCTGACCTGGATCGGAGTTGCGCGATCTCAGAGCTAAAGTTGTAGCGTAAGTTACAGTCAGGTGGCAATACTAGAGACTATTCATAGGCAATGGCGTTTATGAATCTCTAGCTAGGCTGTGGCTAGGACGCTAATCCTTAGAGGCTAGGAGCGAGGTTTCATCTTGCAATTCCAGTATTACGATCCGGGTGATTTCTATGACGAACTGTTTAGCGCTAAAGGGCAGCCTCGCCCAGAAGCGGCTTTGCTAGTCGAGCGGATCAACTCTCTGCCAATGGAGGAACTCCAGAAACGGCAGCAGGCAGCCCAAAATGCCCTGTTTAAGCTAGGTGTTACCTTCAATGTCTACGGTGACAATCAGGGAACTGAGCGGATTTTTCCGTTTGATATTATTCCGCGCATCCTGCCGTCTCCTGAGTGGGAACAACTCGATCGAGGCTTGAAGCAGCGGATTCAGGCCCTTAATTTATTTTTAGAAGATATTTATAGCGAACAAAAAATTCTCAACGATGGGGTGATTCCACGGGAGCTGGTGGAGTCTGCTACCGGATTTCTCAAACCCTGTATTGGACTCAAGCCCCCTCAAGGGATTTGGTGTCACATCACCGGCACCGATTTGGTGCGCGATCGCCAGGGTGAATGGTACGTCCTCGAAGATAACCTGCGCTGTCCCTCTGGCGTATCCTACGTGCTAGAGAATCGTCGCGTCATGAAGACCACCCTGCCGCTGGTGTTCAACCGCATGTCGATCCAGCCGGTAGACGACTATGCCAGCAAGCTGCTAGAAACCTTGCTCAATCTTGCCCCGGCCGGACTCCCCGATCCCACAGTCGTGGTGCTGACGCCCGGAATTTTTAACTCTGCTTACTTCGAGCATTCTTTCCTGGCGCAACAAATGGGCGTGGAGCTGGTGGAAGGACGCGATCTGGTAATTGCCGACGGCTATTTGCAGATGCGCACCACCAAAGGACTCAAGCGGGTGGATGTCGTCTATCGGCGGATCGATGATGACTTTATTGACCCGACCGTTTTTCGTCCCGACTCTCTGCTGGGCATCCCTGGACTGATGGACGTTTATCGATCTGGCCGAGTGGCGTTAGCCAATGCGCTAGGTACTGGCGTGGCCGATGACAAAGTGATCTATGCCTATGTGCCGCAGATGATCAAATACTACCTGGGTGAAGATCAGCTGCTGGCCAATGTGCCGACTTATCTGTGCTGGGAAGCCGATCAGCAGTCGCATGTTTTGGCCAACCTGGACAAGCTGGTGGTGAAGGCAGCCGATGAATCGGGCGGCTATGGCATGTTAGTCGGGCCGCATGCTACCCCCGAACAGCGCGAAGAATTTGCGGGCCGCATCAAAGCCAACCCTCGCAAATACATTGCCCAACCTACCCTCAGCCTCTCTCGGGTACCCACCCTATTTGCAGATCACATTGACGGTTGCCATGTGGATTTGCGCCCCTACATCCTCTACGGCAAGGAAATCTACATCAATCCCGGTGGACTCACCCGCGTTGCCCTCAAAAAAGGTTCCCTCGTCGTCAATTCCTCCCAAGGGGGCGGCAGCAAAGATACCTGGGTCGTCACCGAATCCCCTCCGATGCAGAGCCAAAGCCAAAGCCAAAGCCAAAGCTAATTCCCGATTCCCCCATTCCTGATTTCCCATCCCCCACCATGCTCAGCCGCGTTGCCGATTCCATCTACTGGCTCAACCGTTACGTAGAACGAGCAGAAAACATCGCTCGATTCGTAGATGTCAATTTAAACTTGCTACTCGATTCTCCTAGCGTCATGCAGCAGCAATGGGAACCGCTCGTGTTGACGACGGGCGATCGCCCCCTCTTCCAAAAACGCTACGGGCAAGCCACTGCCGATAACGTCATCCAGTTTTTAACCTTTGATCAGTCCTACCCCAGTTCAATTCTGTCCTGTCTCAAATCAGCCCGGGAGAATGCCCGATCGGTGCGGGAAATCATCTCTTCGGAAATGTGGGAGCAGGTCAACTCTTTTTATCTGATGGTGAAAGATGCCTCACAGCAGCAGCATTTGACCCTGACTCAGCTGCCCAGCTTTTTTGCTGAAGTGAAGACCGCCAGCCATCTGTTTGCTGGCGTTACCGATGCCACCATGTCGCACAATGAAGGCTGGCACTTTGGGCGAGTTGGGCGCTTGCTAGAACGGGCTGATAAAACCGCTCGGATTTTGGATGTCAAGTATTTCATTTTGCTGCCGTCTCCTAGCGATGTCGGAACGGCCCTGGATGAACTGCAATGGATTGCCTTGCTGAAGTCTGCCAGCGGTTACGAGATGTATCGCAAACGTCAACGCCGCATTAGCCCCCAAGGTATCGCCAATTTCCTGGTTCTAGATCGAGAGTTTCCTCGTTCCATTGCCTATAGTCTCTTTCGAGCAGAGCGATCGCTACAAGAAATTAGCGGCACAACGCCCGGCACCTGGAATAATCCGGCAGAGCGGGCCATGGGCAAAGCCCGATCGGATCTGGAATTTATCACGATCGAAGATGTGATCCAGGAAGGATTGCACGAGTTCCTCGATCAGGTGCAAACACAGCTCAACTGCGTCGGCAAATCGATTTTTGATACCTTTTTTGCCTTGCAGCCGATCGGTTGAGGTAGCCTTTGGCAGCCCTTACCCTCAATCCTTCTCCCAAAACGGGCGAGGGGCTTCTGTTAAACAACCCGATTTTGCCGGATACATTCGGCATACCATTCGGCACTGGCTTTGGGGGTGCGAGTTTGGCTAGGAAAATCGACTCGGACGAGTCCAAAACGGCGATCGTATCCCCATGACCACTCAAAATTGTCCATCAAACTCCAGACAAAGTAACCCTGCAGCGGATAGCCTTCGCTGACAGCTCGATGGGCAGATTTGAGATATTGCCGCAGGTAGAGGATACGATCGCTGTCTTCTATCTGTCCCCGCTCGTTCACCTCATCCTCTACCGCACAGCCATTTTCGCTGATGAAGATGGGCAAATCCGATCGCCCTAGCGTTTCGCTAACGTGGCGAATCCCCCAATACACCGACTCCGGCTGCATGAATAGCCAGGGCATGTGCAGCT
>DATNOY010000107.1:0-3040 GCA_036703495.1 Coleofasciculaceae cyanobacterium | reverse complement strand
ACGTTGGTATGACCCATCTGGCTAGCAATTTCCCGCAGGACAGAGATCTGATCTTGAAAGTCTAGACCCTCAATTTGCGAGACCGCATCATTCAGCGCCTTGGCCGGTTTATAGCTGCTGGGCATGTCAATGACCGTTTTGCCCATCCCCTGCGCCCAAGCATACCAAACCAGCAGTTGATTATTAGCTGTCAAAGACCCATAGGCTTGAGAGTATTCAGTATCTGCACCTTCTACAACCTCTCGCATGACGGCAAGTTGATCTTCACCCGACAGGTTGAAAAAGTTTTCTAGTAAAAGCGGGGCTAGCTCTGGATCGGCAGCGGCAGGGGCTGCTGGTGTAATCGACTTGCCCATCTTTTTATAGACGTAGTATAGGAATGCTAGCTTTTCATCAGCCCCTAGGGATGAATAGTTGCCGAAGGCATTTTGAGTTGCTTCAGAAAAAACTTGAGAATTAGCAGTATCTAATGACATAGAAGTTATCCAAATTTTTCGTGTTTTCCGCTCCCATTGTTGAATGTTATTGGCACAGAGTAATCTTCCTGGGGAGGGAGAGCCAATATCTATCTCAGGGTAATCACGGTGGTAGAACCGATTTCTATATACTCGACGCAGTGAGTCAGCATGAATACCAATATCAGAAATAACTCAGCTACTAATTCAAGCACTGAAATAAGGAACGGAAATCATGGCAGATCTGGATAACACTACAAGTTTTGACGCACAGCGTTTAACTGAAGAAATTGGCACGGGTGAGCAAAAGAAGCCTAAGGTCAATGTTGATGCAGACTATGAGCTTTCTAAGGAATTTGCAGTAGCAGAGATTGATAAGACTAGCGAAGGAGCCGAAGCTGCACAAAAAGCTACTGAAAGCAAATTCGATCTGCCTAAGCCCCAAGAAACTCCATCTAAGCTGCAGGAGTCGGGTGGCAATCCAGAGGCTTTCTTAGATATGGCTAAGGAAGTTCATCCTAATCCTTAAAGGTTGACGATCGATCTTTGGGATTTGAGATCAACTGAATGCTATTGGTCAGGCGGAGTCTTCAAATTTGGAGACTCCGCTTTTCAGCTACTGTTTTGATCTCGCATCTATTTCGATGTAAAGTTGTCCAGGTTGTTATCCTACTTTTCCTATTTAATTTTCAATTATCTTCTTTTTCATATCCCTCTACCTTTCATCTTTTTTATTTCCGACTTTTTAACTTTGTCTTCGCCGCTCTCGATTCTACTGTAAACTCTGGAATATCCTGAAGTTCAGACTCGCTGAGGCTATATTGTTCGCAAACTACGCTGAGGCGAGTTCCAGCCGTTTTAACTGCATTCACCGAATGCGTCAGATCACCCTGAAAATGTAGTAACAGGTTCACTTGAGGTTTGATCTGCCCTACCTGCTGCCGGTGGTTGCGCAAAACTAGTTCGCCTCCCTGCAGGACTGGCGGAACTTGAACATAGAGAACGCTGACCACTGCAGGCGGTTCAACGGTTTTGCAATAGGAACGCAGCGATCGATCAATATGTGGATCAACCCGAGAACCTTGCTGGAGCAGCAGCGGATTTAGGTAAAACGCATTACAGGCGGGTTGCAAAGCCAGCTGCAGGTAAGGCTTGAAGCAGGGGAACTGACGCTCAACTTCTGCGAGGTGCGATCGCTGAAACACAATTGAAAACCCTTTAGTGCCGACAAAGTCTCGGTTCAGGTTATTTACGGCAAAGTAGGGACAGGCTAGGATTTCTCCCCGCAGGTCATGCAGGTAAGCGGGTGAAAAGGCGTTGGGGTGCTGGCGATAGTAACTCAAAGCAGTGGCATGGTTTGACGGGGACAGGGAGGTGAGGATCGCTGTGCTCAATGGCAGTACAGGATTTTTGCGACGCGCGACGCGTTAGAGATCTGGTTCACCCCAGACTTATGCTAACCACAAATGGCGCGATCGCTCTGGGGCAGGGTCGGATTGGTCTGAAGATAGTTGTGCAGGCGACTACAGCCCTGGCGCAGCAGGCTGTCTAGATCTAAATTCCACAGGATGACGCTGCCCTGATCATCGGCGCTGAGCAACGCCTGCCTGTCGGGGCTAAACTGGACGCTGTTGACGCGATCGCGATGTCCAAACAGGGTATGCAGCAGCCTCCCCTCGCTGACGTTCCACAGCTTGATCGTGCCATCGGCGCTGCTAGAGGCTAATACCTGACCATCCTGACTAAAATCCAGGGCTGTTACTCCACCCTGATGGCCGGTAAAGATATGCACTGGCGTTTCGGAGGGCAGTCCGTCGGGGGCAATTTGCCAGAGCCGCAGGGTATTATCCCAACTGCCTACTGCTAAAAACCGACCATCGGGGCTAAACTGCACAGATGATACGGCAGCCTGTTGATCGATCGTTTTCAGCAACGTGCCGTCCCGCTTCCACAACATGACTGTATGGTCATAGCTGCCAGAGGCGATCGCTTGCCCATCAGGGCTGAAGGTGACGCTGGTGACGCCATCATTATGTCCATTGAGCGTGGTTAACAGGGTGCCATCAATCTTCCAGAGTTTGACGCTGTGGTCGTTGCTGCCAGAGGCGATCGCTTGCCCATCGGGGCTAAAGGCGACGCTGGTGACGCCATCTTTGTGTCCCTTCAGGGTAGCCAGGGCTTTGCCGTCCGTCAGGCTCCAGAGCTGGATGCTGTGATCCCAACTGCCAGAAGCCAGGGTTTTGCCATCGCTACTGTAGGCGAGGGCAGCAATGGTGGAGGTGTGCCCTTTTAAGATCCGGACTAGCGTCCGGGCAGTTCCAATTTGTTTCCATAGGTAAATGTTGCCATCCCAGCCGGCTGTGGCAAAGCGGCGATCGGCGGGCTGAGCGGCGATTGGCAGGGGGCTAAAGCGGGCGCTGTAAACGCTGCCCTTCTGGTTGGGGGCGTCATCTCGTTGCAGATGCCATAACCGGATGGTTTTATCGCTGCTGGCTGATGCCAACAGCTGGGCGTCGGGGCTGACGCTAAGGTCTAGAATGGCTGCCGGATGCCCTGTGAAGCGGTGCAGCAATTGACCGGCTGCT
>DATNOY010000106.1:0-6278 GCA_036703495.1 Coleofasciculaceae cyanobacterium | reverse complement strand
CTCACCCTTCATCCTTCTATCCCTCACCCCTTTAACGAGCGATCGCAATCCCTGTCTTTGCTTCTACTGGTTCCAGGGCCGCCTCGGCTAGGCATTGAGCAAGCTGAGCTTCTAAGTGGTCGCGAACAATCTGGCGGTATTCCAGAAAATGTTCGCTAGTGGCGCAGATGGTGAGGTAGTGATCCCAAACCCTGGGATTGTGTCGCCAAATATTTATCAAGTTGATCCAAAACTGAAACCGCGTTTTGCGGACTACTCCCTGCCGCCAGCAGATCAGCAGCATTGCCCGCAGGTTGACCCAGCTCACTTTACGGAAGCGGACTTTGTGCTGAGGCGTACCCAGCTTCAGGAAAAGGCGATAGGTTCGATTCAGATAAGCCATTGGATCGTAAAGCGTCCAAAAGGCATCGATAAATTCCTGCGTGATTTCTTCGATCGGGCGGGTGGGCACAAAGTTCATCAACGTGGTTTGGTTGATATTGCCATCCCCCCGTAGCCGCCCTTCGCGTTCTAGCCGATGCCAGAGTGCTGTATCGGGCAGGGCTTGTAACATGCTGAAGAAGGCAGTAGGGATGGCAGTTTTTTCCACAAATTGGACAATGCGATCGCCCGCTCCCGATTTCTCGCCATCAAACCCAATGATGAACCCTGCCATCACCCGCAAACCCGAACGAATGATGGTATCTACGGCATCGGCGAGCGAATCTCTAGTGTTCTGATATTTCTGCGTCCGCTCCAGGCTGTCTGCATCCGGTGTTTCAATGCCTAAGAAAACCGAGTTAAAATTGCAGGCGACCATCAGATCCATCAGCTCTTGATCCTGCGCCAGATCCACTGAGGCTTCGGTGTTGAAATGGAAGGGGTAGCCATGTTCTTCCATCCAGGGTTTTAACTGCTTCAGTAACAGCTTGACGTTGCGCTTGTTGCCGATAAAGTTGTCATCGACTAAAAACACAGTCCGTCGCCAGCCTAGCTCATACAGCCGCTCTAGCTCAGCCAGCAGTTGTTCTGGGGTTTTGGTGCGGGGTTTGCGCCCATACAGCACAATAATGTCGCAAAATTCGCACTGGAAAGGGCAACCGCGCGAAAACTGGATTGACATATTGTCGTAGGCTGCAAAGTCCAGGAGTTCAAAGCGCGGGATCGGAGTGCTGGTGACATCCGGCTTATCCCCATTAGCGGCGCGAAATGTGCCGTGGGTGTCGCCGCGTTCTAGGGCTTCGACAAACATCGGTAAGGTGATTTCGCCTTCATCTAAAATCAGGTAATTTGCTCCTGCCGCTTCTGCTTCATGGGGTAGGGCAGTGGCATAAGGGCCGCCAACGGCAACAGGTTTGCCCCGCCGATTGGCTTCCTGAATCTGGGCAATGAAGTCTTGCTTTTGGACAATCATGGCGGAAATAATCACCAGATCTGCCCAGTCCCAATCGGCTTCAGTCACGGTAGCCACATTGCGATCGATCAATCTAAATTCCCAGGTTTGTGGCAAAATTGCTGCCACTGTCGTCAGTCCTAAAGGTGGCATTAGCGCTTTGCGCCCCACCAAATCTAAAACTTTTTCAAAGGACCAAAAACTTTTGGGAAATAATGGATAAAGCAGTAAAACGCGCATCTGATATCAGCCTTATATTCAAAAATTTAAATTAGCGATCCAAAAAACGCTCAAACCTAGCAGTCGCCTTCTGCGATCGCCCAAATACCTTGGGTTGAGCGTACCATATTCGTTTTGGTGAACTAGGTATTTGTTACAGTTTGGCAATCTGCCGATAAGCAGCGGCTGTGAAGGCTAAAGCAGGTAATGTTTCCACCATGACCAATTCTGCAAAACCATCGATCGCTTGGATCCCCCAACGGACTGAAGATGGTTCGTTTACCTTTTTCTCAGAAACCTTCAATGAAACGTTTCATAGCCTTCAGGGAGCACGACAAGAGGCGTTTCTCAAGTTTGCTCAGGCAACCGATCTGGTCGCCCGATCGCATCACTCTCCTCTACGGTTGCTGGATGTTTGCTATGGGCTGGGCTACAACACGGCAGCCGCACTAGAAACGATTTGGGCAACGAATCCAGACTGCCAGGTTGAAGTGTATGGATTGGAGTTAGATGAAACTGTGCCGCAAGCAGCGATCGCTCCGGCTTTGATGGCAGGCTGGTCGCCCAGGGTGCAAGAGATTCTGCAAGCGATCGCCACGCAACACCAGTGCCACCTGCCGCATCTCAACGCCAGACTCTTGATCGGGGACGCCCGCCAGACGATTCAACCGCTGGCTCAAATTGGGTTTCAGGCAGAGGCCGTCTTTTTCGATCCCTTTTCGCCACGCCGGTGCCCGCAGCTCTGGACGGTGGAGTTTTTTCAGCAGGTTGCGCGTTGTTTAGCTGCCGATGGCAAGTTGGCTACTTATTCGCGATCGGCAGCGGTGCGATCGGCGCTGCTGACAGCAGGGTTAAGCATTGGCACAATTCCCATGCCAGTCAGGCTGCCAGGAACGTATCGATCGCACGAATGGTCGCAGGGCACGGTCGCAGCGTTTGATCCTCAGCAGCTGCCAGCTTTGTCCCGTATGGAGCAAGAGCATCTGCACACCCGCGCGGCAATTCCCTACCGCGACCCAACTTTATCGGACTCTGCGGCCGAAATTTTGGAACGGCATCAGCAGGAGCAGCAAACTTGCGATCGAGAATCAACCTCTAGCTGGCGGCGGCGGTGGGGCATTGAGTAAAGCGAGAAAGGGGCTAAAGAAAATAATCAAACAAGAAATTGATCAAAACCGATCGCCTGTCGTAATCACAACGGCGCTGCCGCCACTGCTGAAACCAAGCTCTAGGCGCACCAGACCCAGCGGTGTATTGGCCCGTAGCCCAACGCCATAGGCAAATCCATCGCCTGGTTTTTCACGAACAATAGAAGGTTGCCCAATCACCTCAGAGGCAGTACCCAGAGCCGAGGTATACCCCGTGAACAGAGCGGCTCCCAGTCCAATCGGTTGATTAAAAACTCTAAAGTTGGCGATCGGGAAGCGATATTCGGCAGCCGCTTGAACAAAACTACTGCCTGTGCCTAAATCAATGCCGTTGTAGCCCTGCACCGGACCTGAATTGAGGTCGAAGGCATCGTAGGGCGGCACATCGCCCAACATCGTGCCTGCCTGGAGATTCAGCACCAGCGTGCTATTGGCATCCGTCAAACTCAAAAACCGCGTGGGAAGGTACTGAATATAGTTGCCCGTTAAGCGAGTAAATTCAATACTGGCATTGCCGACGGGAATCGCTTGATCAAGACCTAGCAAAATTCTGTAGCCGCTGTTGGGCGCATCGGCATTGTCACGGCGATCGAAGTCTGCCGCCAGTCTCAAGGTCAATAAATCATCCTGTCCAGAATCGCTCACGGTTAAAGCATTGCCTAGCTCATCTCGGGAAAATACCTGATTAGTAAAGAAATCATCGCGAACGGAAACCCGCTGGTAGGACACCCCAGCCGCGACACGCAGATCAGAGGCAATTGCCCGAAATACCTCAACGCCGCCGCCCAAGCGATGAACCCAAGGCGTGTCGCCATTGGGCAAGTTGACCTCGCGATCGCCGCCGGTAAATACCCCCTGAGTCGATCGCTGGCTAAACACATTGACGGCATATCCCGTGCGGTGAGAGTCAGTCGCAATCCAGGGATCCAAAAAACTGAGTTCGGTGTCCAGTACCGTCTCGCCGCCCCGCACTCGCAAGGTCAGATCCTGATCGTTGCCACCTAGATTGCGAAAGCCAACGCTGGCTCCTGCGGCCAGCCCTGTCTTTTCGGTGATGCCTGGAGAAACAGAGGTGGGTTGAAACGGGCCGGGTAAGGCAGATGGAGATGGGGCATTGGTACTAAACCCTACATGAAACGATCGCCGCTCCACCACCTGAATCACGAGTAGGACCTGATTGGGATCAACGGTTGGTTCTAGAGTCAAACTAGCTTTGCGGACAATGTCTAACCGGGACAGGCGATCGAGTCCTTGCTGTGCCAATGCGGGATCGTAAGCATCTCCAGGCTGCAACTCAAACTCGCGCCGGATGATGAACTCTCGGGTTGTACCAGTTTGAGGCTGTCCGTCTTGATCAACAAACTGAATCTGAATATCGGCGATTGTACCTTTGCCAGAAGGAGCGACGGGTACATCATCGGCTAGCTCATCAGGTTGGCTGACCGCAGTTGGGGCATCAGGGCGCTGTTCAGCTGTCCAGCCGCTATTTTGTGATGCACTGGGCTGTAGTTCACTAGGCTGTGATGCACTGGGCTGCGGTTCACTGGGCAGTTCACTGGGCTGTGGTTCACTGGGCTGTGGCTCACCCGACGGCAACACAACCAGTTGCCCCCAGCTTGCTGTCACAAACAATAGATTGAAGGCTGTTCCCAGCGCTAATGCCAGAGGCAGTTGAAGGAGAGGCAAATCCCTGATCGGCATAAAGGTTGGGTAGAGGTCTGATTGAGCTTTGTCTTGAGCTTTGTCTTGAGCATGGAATAGAGCATCAGCAACGCAGGGTTACGTCAGCGCTACAGGAAGCGTACCATCGGCAGTTGCTAGTTTCCAAAGGTTAGGGTTAGGCAAGGTTTAGCCCTGCCCTTTAGATTCGATCGCGCCTGCCCGACAGTCCCGCAGCCACAGCCGAATGGCTTGGGCAATCACGCCTTGGCTTGCATCTTCGGGGGGTGAGGGCGGCTGATCGGCTAGAACGTTACCAATTCGGGAAAACATTAGCACCAGACGCCAACCATGGCTCTCGGTCGGCGTCAGAAACAGCCAGTGATAATGCTGCAACTCAACAGCTTTGCCACCCACATATTGTCGTTCTAAAGTCGTGAAAAAAACTTGCGGCGGCGCTGCTTGCCCTTGAGAAGACTTGCCTATAGCAGAATCCGCTGGGGGCAACTGCTCTCCTGCCAACTGCTCTCCTGCCACTAGGGGGAGCGGTTGGTAGTCGGGTTGCCCGGTCAGCAAGACATAGCCCGGCACATCGGGATTGCGATCGCGTTCATAGGCTCGCTGACTGACGCGGTTGGCGTAGCTTGGTAAATCTCGTAGCAGGAGTGGCATCAGGTCTTGCAGCTGTGCCGGACAGGCGATCGCCTGGCGAATTGGCTTGGATGCAGCCGCATCGGCAGGGCTAGTGAGCAGACTGCTGCAGCCGACGAGCGCCCCTAAAACTCCTAACATCCAGCCATGCTGCATTATGGGATATTGCACAATAGGTCAGTGATGATAGTAGATCAAATTCACTAAATTGAGGTTATGGCGCTTTGCGCTTGATTAAGTGTGGGTTATTTTTTAGAAGCCTCGCGGAGCGCGGCTTCTAAAAAATAACTGTGGCTGACGCAATTGAAAATTGCTGTAAGTCAGTCAGCTCCGGGGAACCGATGCTGCTGGACATCCGTGCAATAAGACTGAACTGCTTGGGCGATCGCTTCCCGTAAATTGACATAGGTCTTGGCAAACGGCGGACTCCAGCTAGACAATCCCAAGAAATCGGCCGTCACCAGCACCTGACCATCGCAATGTCCGCCTGCGCCAATCCCAATCGTAGGAATGGTCAGCTTTTGCGAAATCTGTAGAGCCAAATCAGCGGGGATATGTTCCAAAACGATGGCAAAGGCTCCCGCCTGCTCCAGGGCGATCGCTTCTGCCAAAATCCGCTCTGCGGCCGCTGGCGATTTGCCTTGCTGGCGAAACCCGCCAAACTGGTGAACCGACTGCGGGGTGAGTCCCACATGTCCCATCACAGGAATGCCTACCTGCACCAGCCGCGCTACCGTTTCCACCATCGCCGGGTAGCCCCCCTCCAGCTTAACGGCCTGCGCACCCGTTTCTTTCATCACCCGTCCTGCCGATTGCAGAGCCTGTTCAGGGCTTTCCTGGTAGGACATAAACGGCAAATCGACTACCATCAGCGCCTGCTTGATGCCGCGCCGCACCGCTTTAGCATGGTGAATGATCTCATCCAGCGTTAAGGGCAGCGTGGTGTCATATCCCAACGCCACCATAGCTAGAGAATCTCCCACCATAATCAGGTCTACACCAGCCTGATCGATCGCCTGAGCAATCAGGTAATCCCAAGCCGTCAAAGCCGCAATTAGGCGTCCTTCTTTTTTGTAGCGAATCAGGTGTTGTGTTGTAACTGCCATATAGAATGCTCCTGATACAAAACGGCAAAGGCCGTGAATCCAATGCAGGGATCGCCAGCTGGAGAAGCTGACTTGGGCGCTGATCTGGGCGCTGACTTGGGCGCTGACCTGGGCAAATAGTGG
>DATNOY010000105.1:0-2595 GCA_036703495.1 Coleofasciculaceae cyanobacterium | reverse complement strand
ATAGCCAAAACTTACCAAAAGATAGACAGGCTCTAGCTTTCCTTCCAAAATCAGCTCGCGCCAGCTGACCATCAGCGGAGCGACGGGGTTCAAGAACAGCGCGTCTCTAAACCGTTTTGGCAGATTTTGCAGCGGATATAGAATGGGGGTGACATAGAAAACGAAGTGCAGGATGATTCCAACCAAACGCTCTAGATCTCTGAGAAACACGTTAATGGAGGCAATCAGCAGACTAATTCCATAGACCATGATGAACTGGATCGTCAGCAGGATAGGAAACCCATAGAGCCAGGTTTTGGTCGGCGACTCGTGAAATAGAAACAGGAAAAATAAAATGACTGGAATAGAAACCACATAGTGGATCATGTGGTTCAGTCCACCCGAGAGCGGAATAATTTGTTTGGGAAAATTAACTTTTTTGATAATAGAGGAGTTACCTACAAACAGTCCTGTCGATGAGCCGACTGCATTGGTAAACCACTGCCAGGGAAATACACCAGAAATCAAGACCAGAGGATAATCGTCGATGCGAACCTCCATGAAGACCTTGAAAGCAATGTAGTAGATCAATGCCGAAGCGAGGGGATTGGCAATCGACCAAAGATATCCTAAGACCTTGTTGTTATACCGAACCTTTAGCTCTTTCTGGACTAAAACTAGCAGCAGATCTCGGTAGCTTTCCCAACTTCTCTCGCTGCCATAATGCTGAATCTTGCCCTTGGCGTTTGTCAGCTTAACATCTACACTTGCCACTCCATCACTCCTCTGAACTCATGAACGGTCACTCACTCCAGGCTGATTGCGTTTTAACTTCTAGAAGTTTTCCTCATCCTACTCCAGGTGAATTCCAGTATAAGTTCCAGCGCTAGCGATCGAGAGGCTGCTCAGCACCGCTACGCGACTAGCAGAACTAGCATAGCCGATAACGCCTTGACTGATTCCCATGCCCATAACACATTTGCTGGACGATCGCACCTTTGCTAGACGATCGCACACTATGAACCGCACACTATGAGCTAATGAACTAAAAGTGTGTCTGTTTTTTAACAAGCGTTACAAAGCAAGATAATACTCTACTCTGGCAAGATGCAAAATACCTCTAGGGCAGAAGCTCTTGTGGACGCTATCCCCAGTGACGATCAGGGCTGTTGGGGGTTCCGAAAGAAGTGGGGGAGGAGGAATGGGAAAATCAGGGCGATCGCTTAAATTGCTTTGCTGATCAACTTCCTGTACTATTTGCGGCTAGTGGAATTTTAGGCTGTAACCTTTGCCTAATTGCTGCCTAACCGCAAGCGATCGTGCTGCTACAGGGAGTTGAACGAATTTTGGAAGCTGTTTAAGGAACATCCCTATCTCTGAGACAATCTCTAGATATAGGGCCCTTTAAATAGAGGCATTGGTGTAGGAGTGTGAAATGTGGACGGTATCAAAACCGCAGTCGTTCATGAATGGCTGGTAACCTATGCAGGATCAGAAAGGGTTGTAGAACAAATTTTGGGCCTTTATCCCCAGGCAGATCTGTTTAGTTTGGTGGAATTTTTGCCGGATGAGCTGCGCGGGTTCATTCAACACAAGTCAGTCAAGACTTCCTTTTTGCAACGGTTGCCCCTTGCCAAACGTCATTTTCGGCAATATTTACCGCTAATGCCTTTGGCGATCGAACAGCTAGATGTTTCTGCCTATGATTTGATCCTCTCGAGTAATCATGCGGTAGCTAAAGGCGTGATTACCCGTCCTGATCAGCTGCATCTCTGCTATGTCCATACTCCCATCCGCTACGCCTGGGATCTGCAGCAGCAGTACTTGCAGGGTGCTAATCTCGATCACGGCATTAAGGCAATTTTGGCCCAGGTGATTTTGCACTACTTGCGGCTGTGGGATCTATCTAGCGCTAATCGGGTCGATTACTTTGCGGCTAACTCTCGGTATGTGGCTCAACGAATTTGGAAAACCTATCGGCGTCCAGCCCAGGTAATTTATCCGCCGGTCGCGGTAGAGCGGTTTTATCCGAAGGCGCAGCGGGAATCGTTTTACTTTACGCTGGCGCGATTTGTACCCTATAAGCGCGTGGATTTAATTGTAGAAGCGTTCAATCGGCTAGGCTTGCCCCTCGTGGTGATTGGCGATGGGGCAGATTGGCAGCGGCTGCAGGCGATCGCCAAACCCAACGTTCAGCTGATGCGGCACCAACCTGAAGCCGTTGTCGTCGATTATATGCAGCGGTGCAAGGCATTTGTCTATGCGGCTGCCGAGGACTTTGGCATTGCGGCTGTAGAAGCCCAAGCTGCCGGAGCACCGGTGATTGCCTATGGCAGAGGGGGCATTACCGAAACTGTGATTGCCGAGAAAACGGGCCTATTTTTTCCCGAACAGACGGTCGAGAGCCTGATGGCTACGGTTCGCCTGTTTGAATCAGGAGCCTACTGGTTTGATGTAGACCTGCTGCGGCAAAATGCCGAAAAATTTTCTCCCAAGCGCTTTTGTGAGCAGTTTTCTCAGTTTGTTGACACAAAATGGACAAAATTTCGCCGGAAGGATGGCATACAGTAATAGCGTGAGGAGAAATGTGTAGCAATGCAACTAAATCGCGCATTA
>DATNOY010000104.1:0-6975 GCA_036703495.1 Coleofasciculaceae cyanobacterium | reverse complement strand
TTTAATGGTATCGGGAATTGTATCCGTAAATGGGGCTCCGGTGAACGTAATAGTATCTGCCTCTGGTGTAGCATTGGCGTCCAGGATGGCCTGTCTGAGAGAGCCTGCGCCACTATCGTTGGTGTTCGTAACGTTGAAGGTAGTCATTTTAGAATTCCTCAGGATATAGACAAAATCTGGGTTAACGACATCAATTGGAAATATCAAGGAAAACGCATAGTGATTGAGAGCGTTACCTCGAAATGAACCAGGATGAATCTCTGATTTCAGTTATGCTGTAAAGGTTCTTGAGCGTTATGCTCTGCGATCTGACGGATACACCTGTGAGAGCGATTGGCTCAGCGGGTGGGGCAGTTTGCAGCCTTAACAGGGTATGCGGGCAGTTTGCAGCCGTTATGCACAAGCGATCGCTTTATTTGATTGGCGCGACAGACAACTCGAACTAAAACTTTTGTGGAATCAGCGTTTCGCCTATCGGGACTGAGCCAGCAAAACGTCCACCTCATCCCCCGGCAAATCCAGAAATTCCAGGGTATGGGGCTACGCACTTAGATCAGGACAGGTGCGGGGCTGCGCCCCCAGCCAGTTCCACGCGCACCCCGTCTCCTCTGGATGAGGACTGCTATAGAGCAGTTTGCACTCAGCTAAAACTAGATTATTTTTTAAAAGCCTCGCTTTCAAAAAATAATCTGGACTTGACTCAGTGGAAAATTGCTAATAAAGTTGCACATCGCCTTTTGTTTGGCTTATTTTTGCACTTCAGCTAAGCTCAAAAGCGAATAGCTGCTCTCATGCTCGCAGTTCTCATACCCACCTTTCTCGCACTTAGATTGAATGAAGGTTCGGCAAGATCTGATAGAAATTTTTTCGACGTTTGCCCAGTTTGCAGACGATCGCTTTAGCCATTGGTCGATCGATCCGCGATTGCAACGGGACATGCGCTTTGCGCTCCGGCAATATGAACCCAACCCCGCAGAAGCAAGCTGGTCTCAGCCGACTGAAGGCTTTTGGGCGCTGCATTGGTATCGCTGCTGGCAAGCTCAGCCGCAAAGTTTAGCGATCGAACATTTGTCTGCCTATCTCCAAGAAGCCTGCTATTGGGTTTCTCGCCGGATGACCTCTCATCCGGGGGCATACCCGCTGCCAGATTGCTTTCAAATGGCGATCTCAGCCTTACCCAAAGTCCTCAAAGGATATCGCCCTGATCAAGGCGCAAGCCTCAAAACTTATGCCACGCTAGGGTTCAACAGCTTTATCCGAGACACCTTGCGGCAGCAGCAGGCAGCCAGCAGTCGCACAGATTGGGGGCTACTACGCAAAGTCAGTCAGAAATGTTTGACCGAAGCGCTGCAAGCGGCAGGACTGTCCACCGAGACGATCGATCGCTATCGACTGGCATGGACTTGTTTTAAGACACTCTATGCCCCTACCCCTGCCGCTGCCACTCGGCAGCTTGCCCCGCCCGATGCCAAGACCTGGAAAGCAATCGCCCAACTGTATAATCACCAGCATGATCACCAGCATGATCACCAGCGATCGCCAGAGGCATCCTCGACCGCCGATCTAGCAGCGGTGAGCGAAGCCAACCTGGAACGGTGGCTGAAGGATGCAGCTAAGCGAGTTCGCGCCTATCTGTCTCCTCAAACGACTTCTTTGAATATCCGCAAGTTTGAAGAGGGTTCCGGTGAACTGCAAGATGATTTACCCGGCTCATCCGAACATGAGCCCATGGCCGCTTTGGTGGCCCAGGAGGAAATTCAGGAACGGCAAGCCCAAAAATCTCAGGTGAGCCAAGTCTTGACGACTGCCTTAGACCAACTAGCCCCGCAGGTGCAAACGCTATTAGCGCTGTATTATCGTCAGGGATTGACCCAACAGCAAATTGCTCAACAGCTGGACATGAAGCAGTACACCATTTCGCGGCGGCTCAGCAGTACCAAAGAAACGCTGCTGCTAGCGATCGCTCAGTGGAGCCAGGAGACGCTGCATATCTCCCTCACCTCTCCCGTAGTACAACAAATGAGCCTGGTTTTAGAAGAGTGGCTCCAAACCCACTACCAGCCTGAACCGCTCGCTGAGGAAGAAGGAACCCTATGACGCTGTTATTTGATTCATCAACGCCCTATTTAGAGATTCCAGACGAGGTTGACCTGGCAGCCTGGCAGCAGCAAGCGGCTCTGGATCAAGCGGCTCTGGGTAATCGCTGGCAGGCTTATCTCAATCAGCTCTGTTTCCAGACGGTGTTGCCCTGGCTGCAAGAAAAGTATGGCAGCGACGTCGGCACCGGCCCACCGCTAGCTTGTCCAGAATTGTGGGAGTTAGTCAACGGCAGCGCCATCATGCTGGGAACAACGCGGCTGGTGTTAATCCCAACAGATGCCAGCGATCGCCAAGAGTTTCGCGTTCCTCAAGAATGGATCGACCTCCCTACCTGGGCAGGGGATTATTATCTGGCGATCGAAGTGGATCCAGACGATCGCTGGGTGACTATTTGGGGCTACACCACCCATGACCTGCTGAAAACCCAAGGCAGCTACGATGCCGGCGATCGCGCCTACTGTTTAGAACCGCATGATCTAATTGCCGATTTGAATGTGCTGTGGGTGATGCATCGTTTGGCTACGGAACCAACTCGGGTCGCCATTCCAGCCTTACCGGCTCTCAGCAGCGCTCAGTCCGATCGGCTGCTGCTGCAATTAGGGGATGCAGCCGTTGTCCTGCCTCGGCTAGAAGTGCCGTTTGCCGAATGGGGAGCCTTAATTGAACCGCAGGAACGGCTACAGCAGCTCTATCACAGGCGACATCTAGCTTCCGCCAGCTCAGCAGAATCGCTCGCTCAAGTCCCGGCGAACCTGAGCCGTTGGCTCCAGAATGCCTTTGAAACGGGCTGGCTGGCGATCGAAGACCTCTTGAATTCCAACCAAACCCCAGAGTTTGCTTTTAGTTTGCGCCACGATGACAGTTCAGCGCCCATCGTTCGCCGGGTCAAGTCCATCCAGTTAACAGAGACAGTGTCCGTGCTACTGCTAGTGCTGCTGGAGCCAGAGTCTGATGGCAGAATTGGCGTGCGGGTGCGGGTATTGCCAGAACCTGGAACAGCTAATTTACCAGAGCACTTCAGTTTGAGTTTGCTGGCGATGTCGGGAGAGGTGCTGCAATCTGTGCAAGCCCGCCGTCAAGATAACTCAATTCAGCTGCGGCGGTTCCGCTGTCCGGTGGGGATGCCATTTCGGCTACAGGTGGCGATCGCAGACACCGTGAAATCGGAAGATTTTGTCAGTTGACGGAGCACCTATGAGTCAGCTAGTCGTTTTGAATTTGGGCAAAGGCAACTGGCAGCAAGGCTGCGCTTCCGTGATTGCTCAACTGTGGCAAGCCGATCGCTACACCCCCATCCAATTCCTGGGCAGCCTGCCGCCTGCCGCCGAATTAGGTGAGCTATATGAACGCTGGCAGCGGCTCTATCAAGCCCTTTATGCCTACAAAGGATGGCGACGGATACCGCCTGAAACCTCCTTACTAGAAATTGAAATTGACGAAGCGGAAACCGAAGTCACGAACATTTCTGAGGCAGAATTTAGCACCGTCTGTCGGGATCTCCAGCACCAGCTCAACACCTGGTTAAACGATCCTCAATTCCGCCCGGTCGATCGCCAACTACGCACCCATTTACGTCCCGAAGACGAAATTCGCTGCATTATTGTGGCAGCCGATCGCCCCCTACTGCGCTTGCCCTGGCGGCTATGGCAGTTCTTCGACGACTACCCCAAAGTGGAACTGGCCCTGAGCCTGCCCGACTATATGCGCGCCGTCAAAAGTCCTCTCCCGGACACCACCACCGTCAATATCCTGGCCATTCTGGGCAACCGCCACGGGATTGATGTAGCGCAGGATCAGCAATTGCTAGAGCAGCTCCCACACACCCACTTAAGATTACTGGTAGAACCAGATTTGCCAGAACTCAGCCAACAGCTCTGGGAACAAAACTGGGATATGCTATTCTTCGCCGGACATAGCGCCACTCAGGCCGCCGCTAGCCAATCCGGACGGATTCAAATTAATCGCACCCAGAGCCTCACCATCGATCAGTTGCGCTATGGTTTGAAACGCGCGATCGCCCATGGTTTGAAGCTAGCCATCTTCAACTCCTGCGACGGCTTAGGGCTGGCATGGGACTTAGCCGACCTGCAGATTCCGCAAGTGATTGTCATGCGCGAACCAGTGCCCGATCGGGTCGCGCAGGAGTTCCTCAAACATTTTCTGTTGTCCTTCACTGCCGGACACTCGCTTTACCGCTCTGTGCAGGAAGCTCGGGAACAGCTACAAGCCCTAGAAACAGAGTTTCCTTGTGCCACCTGGCTACCCGTCATCTGTCAGAATCCTGCCGAATTACCGCAAACTTGGCAAGAGTGGCGGGGCGAGAAGCGAGGGACAGCCTACACAGAACCGATCGCCGCCAGTGCCCTCTCTCCCAGCCCCCTCTCTCCCAGCCCTCTAGAACCTGCTCCTCGCGTTTCGCCACCCCGGCAGAACTGGCGACGCATCCTGCTGAGCAGCCTCCTGATCGCTGGGGGCTTGATGGGTGTGCGATCGCTGGGTGTCCTCCAACCTCTAGAACTTTGGGCATTCGATCGGCTGCTGACCCTGCGCCCCAGCGACCCCCCCGACGATCGCCTGCTGATTGTCACCATTGATGAAGCCGATATCCAGGCGCAAGATCCGACCCAGCGGCGCGCTTCCCTATCAGACCCAGCCCTCAACCAGGTGCTAACTCAGCTGGAACGAGCGCAAGCCCGCGTCATTGGCTTAGATCTCTATCGCGATTTTCCAGTCAGTGCCAATCTGCCGCAGTTAGCAAAGCGACTGCAACACACCCAAAATCTATTTGCCGTGTGCAAAAGCAGCGATCGCACCTTTGACCCCACGGGAACCAAACCCCCGCCCGAAGTATCGACCGATCGCCTGGGCTTTAGCGATTTTCTGGAAGATGAGGATGGCGTTTTGCGTCGTCAAATTTTATTCATTACACCCGATGCCGACTGTCCGGCACCTTATGCTTTCAGCACTCAGCTGGCGCTGCAGTATCTGGCAAACGACGGCATTGAAGCACAGTTCACCCCCGACAAAGATCTCCAGTTAGGGAGAACCATCTTTCATCACCTGCAGCGTCAGAGTAGCGGCTACCAAACGATCGATCCACGCGGTAGTCAGGTGTTACTCAACTACCGTTCTCTACCCGATCCCAGCCAGATTGCCCCACGAGTCTCCCTCACACAACTGCTCAAAGGACAGGTAAATGCCCGTTTGATTCGCAATCGCATTGTGTTGATTGGGACGATCGCCGCCAGCGATGACGATTATTGGTCTACACCCTACGGGGCTCGCACCACCGAACAAATTCCAGGGGTATTAATCCAGGCTCATATGGTCAGCCAGATGCTCAGCGCTGTGCTGAACCATCGCCCCCTGATCTGGGTCTGGTCAACCTGGATCGAGGGACTCTGGGTTTGGGGTTGGGTGGGGGTAGGCATCGGCGTCATTCAGGTAGGGCGATCGACCCGCCAACGTGGAATAATCGGAGTGTTGGCAATCGCCACACTGACTGGAATCAGTTGGGTTCTGCTGCTGCAAGGCGGTTGGGTGCCGCTGCTGCCAGCCGCAATCGGCGGACTGGTTGGGGCTGGCAGCATGGTATACCTGCAATCCCGGCCCAGCCCCCTCTCCAAAACCGACAACTAAAAGCTGAGCTAAAGGTTTCTTTTGCTTTCATCCTGATTTAGCCCCCAAGGAGTTTAGACATGAAATACCGCTTTATCTTGCCCTGGGCGATCGTTCTCCTCAGCCTCACGGCTTACAGCCCAGCTCACTCCCAGGCAACACATCTACCGGCTGGCAGTGATCAAATCGTCTTTAGCGCACCCCCACCCCCACCCGTCGGTGCTCCTGATGGACGCAGTCGAGGGGGGGCAAGCCGGGGAGAATGCCGGGACTATGAATCATTGACGGCGCTGGTTCCCACCGTCAACGGTAAAGTATGGGGCACCACCGGTTCCGAGCATCCCACGTTTTGGTTCTATTTCCCTAAAGCAGTTCCTGCAGACACCTCTGTTGCCTTTGTCTTGCAAGATGCCAACCATATTCCCCTCTATGCAACCACCCTTAATCTCAACATCGAAGCCGGTCTGAACCATCTGACTGTTCCTAAAACGGTGCCTGCCATGTTGGTAGGTCAACCTTATTCCTGGGCACTTGCCGTCTATTGCGATCCAGAAGACCCTGGTGAATTTGTTTCAGTCAACGGCACCATCGAACGGGTGGCGATCGACCCAGCGCAGCAAGCGCGCCTAGCAGCAGACTCACCTCTAGATCAAGTCAAGTGGTACGCCGCTCAGGGCATCTGGTACGATGCGCTCAATACTTTGTCAGAACCGTATGAAGATGATTCTCGCAATTCGGCATTAGCCACAGCTTGGGCAAACTTGCTGAAGTACGCCAACCTGGAATACTTAACCACTCAGCCTATTAGACACTGCTGTAGACCCCGATCTTAAGAATCGAGATCAGGAATCTAGATTCAGTGATCTCGGTGAAACTCAGAAATTAGCAAAGCAGGGTCAGTAACCAGCACAACTCAACAACACTTCTGATCTCGGTTGTTGAGGATGGGAGGGAAAAGTTCCGAGTTCTAAAGCCCACGTTTCAAGCTTTGAGCCTCAAGATTGCTGTTCTGATGTCGCTGTTTGGAGTTCAAAAGTCAAAGTTTTGAGTTCTGTTCGTGAAGCGTTGCGTTGCAAAGGCAAATGTTCAAGCTCGGAAAGTGCCATTTGGCGATCACACCCCCATCTTCCAGGTTCACTGGTTGGGAATCCGCGATCGTAGGTTGACGAGTAAGGGTTGAAAGGCGATCGCTCTCCAATTCCTACTGAGTCTCCAGCATCATGTTTCTTCAGAGATGTATTCACCCTGGGGATTGCC
>DATNOY010000103.1:0-2973 GCA_036703495.1 Coleofasciculaceae cyanobacterium | reverse complement strand
TTAGTCATGAATGTATTCCTCTTTGTTCTGATAGGCAATAACTCGATCGCCACGCATCCCATAACCATTGTTATCCCTCGACATGCCATTGCAACCCAATACAATACATTGCACTTCTGACAATTTGATTGTGAGCCGATGCAATGCCATTGCAACGCCTACTTATACGATTGCGAGTTAATACAATGCGATTGCGAGTTAATACAATGCGATTACGAGTCCTGCCATCCGATCGCTCCTCTCCACAATGCGATCGCAAAGGTTTTTTAGAGACTCGTGCTTTTTGATAGCTAGATTTGCGTCTATGGAATACGTGACAAACACCTTACTACTCAAAAAACCAGAAGATATATCCACACCTTTCACAGATGTAATTGACAGCATTTCTGTTCATCGAATTTAGATCTCCTCTCGTATTCATCAGTGTCTTATGTGACCAGAAGCAGTCATAGCTACATACAGGGCAAATAAGTTTATGACCAGCTTTGATTACTTCTCGACTAGGGGCTGTGCTAACAGGCATCCTCAGAATAGACTTAACATGTTCTAAATCACCTTGCTGTAAAACTTCTTCCAACCACATCTGCGCTTGAGATGACAAGTTGGCGGCTGCAAAATCTGCCACTTCTGCATAGCTAGAAACGCCAGAACGCATCATTTCTTTGAGTAAGCTTTGATCTTTTCCTCTAAAAGTCCTAAAGACTCTTACAAAATCATCTATTCTTGGAGTCATTCCTCTTAACCCATTGATAACTAAATATCAAATGCTAACTGATGACCTTGCAGCACTATCCAGCAACTTTAATTTAACTCAATGTTGAATGCTAACCAATAACTTTCAGTTACTATACCCCCGAGGAACCAGAGGCTGAAATAGGAGAATTAGACTGAAGGAATCAGCAGCACCCCTACTGACGCCTGCTCAGTTTACCCCTGCGCTAACAGTTCTCCGTTCGATCGCTCCTCTTCACAATGCGATCGCCCCTCATCCCATTCCCGTTGTCATCCCTCAACATGCGATTGCGATCCAATACAATGCCATTGCAACCCTTACTTATACGATTGCAACCCAATACAATGCCATTGCAACCCAATACAATGCCATTGTGAGCCGATACAATGCCATTGCAATCCAATACAATGCCATTGCAACCCTTACTTATACGATCGTGAGTCAATACAACGCGATTGCAAGTCCTGCCATCCGATCGCGACTTGACACCCTGCGATCGCAGAGTAGCAGGCAGTTCTCAATCCGCTCCCATCCCAATTTTGTGCAGCGATCGGGTGCTGTCACCTGTCAATCCCAAAGGCGCTTTACATGAAAGGCGATCGCTTTCTAAACCTTAGGGCAGGGGCGATCGCCCTAAACATTGCGACTCAACCTCAGCCAAAGTTGCTAAAGTAACCCGTTAGCCGCTAGACTATATATCGATCTTGTATCAGTCCAACTTGGGCTAATCAAGCATCTAATTACGGGATGTAGCGCAGCTTGGTAGCGCACTTCGTTCGGGACGAAGGGGCCGCTGGTTCGAATCCAGTCATCCCGATTTTACTCATCTGTCCATTAAATAATTAATGGATGACTTCTTTCATCTCACCTATCTGTTAATCATTTCTGTTAATCATCGATAGAGAGAAATTGCCGTTTTTTGATAGTAGCGATCGCTCAATCCATCAATGCCGAATCTTGATCCCTGAGCCAGTCTCGCTGAACGATGGCTGTTTTGTTAACGAAACTCACCACAGCTTAACTTCTACACCCCAATATCTCTTGTCCCTCAAGGGATTTTTCACACCCCTTGGTAGAAGATAACAAGCATTTTTGCCGCTCCAGCCTTCATCGCTCAAAATTAAGATTTGCCGTTTTTTGATAGCGGTAATCAACGATTGATAGTAATATCATTCATCATTTACCCTATAATTCTTTGTTCCTTGTCATTAGTATGATTCAGAACAAAATCGCTTCAGATCCCCTTCAGCGTCATACCCAGCGTCCTGTCACCCCAGCCAGAAGTTTAGGTTTCCTCCTGGGACTCGGAATTGCTGGCGGTGTGCTCACCTTCTGTGGTCGTGCTAATGCCATCGAAACCGTCAAGCTCGTTTATGAGAATAACGATGTAGTCGTGTCGTTAGATCAAATCAAAGAGTTTGCCGCAACCGGACAACCACCCGCCCAAATTCAACAATTCTTGCTCGATAACGGTCAACCGGCAGAAGTGATTGCCCGATTGCTCACCGAACAAATTACCCTCTCGGAAAATCTGCGGCAACGGTTGCGATCGAAGTTGAGCGACAGTTCGGTAGGGCAGTTTGTCCTCTATGAAATCGACAAGATCGTTCAAGGTTCAGGAGATTTAACCGCACTCAAGGCAGCCCTCGATCGCTCCATGGAAGACCGCACCATTTCGGTTTTAGAAGTGCTGGAAAACTACAGCGGAGCCAACCAGGTGACCGTGAATGTCGTTGGGCTGCGACAGACCTATACCAACGTCAAATCCTTTGTTGAACGGGTGATCCCAGCGCTAGAGGTGGCTAAAGAATATCTGCAAGATGCCATCTGCAAATGCGAAACCCCAGCCTCCACGAGTGCCCCAGCCACCCCTCAAAGTCAACTGCCGTCGCAGCCGGCACTCCCGGTTGCCGCCGCATCCCCAACTTGCCCGCAGCAGGCGACCTCAACTCCATCTGCCTTAACTCCATCTGCCTCAACTCCATCTGCTGCAGCGATGCCTGCCATCCCGCCTCAAGTCTCTCGGCTCTCGGCAGCCGCTGCTTCCCCTTCTTCTCAACGGTGACGATCGCCATGATAGTTTTTCCTTCCCGGTCACTTCGAGCGAGCGGTCAGTCTGGGTTGCATCGGCTAGGGGGTTTGGGTAGCTTGCTAGGCGGCATAGCTGCCGTCATGCTGGCATCCAGTCAACCTGTCCGTGCGGCTGAACGCCTCCACTTTACCTATGGTCCTTTAGGACG
>DATNOY010000102.1:0-8973 GCA_036703495.1 Coleofasciculaceae cyanobacterium | reverse complement strand
GGACTGCTGAGTTCTTCTGAAGCCAACCCAACTCAACTCAATCTAAACCCATCAGATGGCAATCTCTGGGATCAGTTGCGATGTCTGGAAGGATGGACAGTGTCTCTGCGATCGCCAGCTCCACAGGACTCAGAATTGGCGATTCCTCAAGCCATTCTGGAATGCCCGGATGCCCGAAAAGTGTTTTGGTGGTTTTGGCGGTGCTATGCCCCAACCTCTCCCCAAGCATCTGAGCCAAAATCTCTAGACAACAGTCCTCCAATTTCCGGGTGGCGTCCTCCGAGCATTACGGCGGCCTTAGCAGGCGCAACGGCAGGTTACTATACCCATGGCAAAGATTACTTTAAGGAAGGACAAAAAGCAGGGCAACCCTTGCAGGCATCTTGCCCCCATGCTGCAGTTTTCATGTTTACTCCCCTGCAAGCGTTGATACAAACGAGCCGTACCCTGGAGGATGTTTGGGCAGGCGGATGGCTGATTCATTACCTTGCGGCCAAGATTTGCTGGAAGATTGCTTGGAAATATGGTCCAGATACTCTGCTATATCCTTGTCTCTTCGATCAGCCGTTGATCGATTACTGGTTGCTGCAACAGTATCCTGAGTTTGATCAGTGGATTGTCCGGCCTTCGGATCAGGCACAGCGATTGGCAAAATTTCCGGACCATCTGGTGATGATTTTGCCTGACAATGGAGCAGATCCCAAGGCAACTAAGGGTAATCCTGTCTGGTCTACCATGATTTATGCAGAACAGGTGCTCCGGCAGGAATGGCTAGCACTCGGACAACAGGTTTTGGCATTGCTGCAACAGCAAAACCTGAAGTGGCAGGCAATTCATCCACAGCTTTGGGAAGGATGGTTAGAAGCGCAATGGCAGTCCTATTGGGTTGCCTTGCCGATCGAGGTGAGCAATTTTATAGGGGAAAATAACTCTCCTCATTCTTACGTTGATCAAGTTGATCAACAAGTGCGATCGGGATGGGCAACTATTTTGGATCAGGCTGTTCTGAGTTTAAAGGCCGTAAAGCAAGCGCAAGCCTGGAGATTGCCTACGGTGTTTCATCTGCGTTCTACTCTTTCGGGAATTGGCCCTGTCGTTTGCTCAATGGGTGATCCAGAGAATCTAGCGGGGGAAACGGAAAGCCAAACCCATGAATTTTGGCAAAATCAGTCTTCTCTGTTTGACGGTACGGAAGAGCTGAATGCGACAGAAGTGGTTAGGCGTGCCTTGCACCAAGTTTTACCCGATATGCTGGGCTGGAAGCCCCATCAACGACTAGGCGACAGCTGGAAGATGCATGCCTCAAGCGAGTGGCGGGTGCTGATGGCAGGTGCTGGAGATGGAATAGCAGCGTGGCTCAAAGAGATAAAACCTCTTGCTCTTAAGGACTATGAAGATCTCTGTCGTGGTTTACTAGACTTTTCCAATCACCTTGTTCCCTATTTGGTAGAACAACGGTACACCGGAAAACTGCTCTATGCCCGTGGGGATGATGTTTTGATCGCTACCCACCTCCGAGAATGGGAAAATTTGTTGTGGGATCTCTACCAGTCTTTGAAAGGAGCAGATGATCCTGAAATTGAGCGGTTGCAATCCCATCCTCAGACCTCTCAAAGCCTAAATCAGTATTTCAAAAGGGAGGGTGGCTACTGGCACTGGCAGGGAGATGGTACAACGCTGCCCCAGCGGCCCTTACTGACTTGGGGACACCGGGCTACTCCTAGTTTTGGTCTGGTCATCGCCCACCATTCTGTGCCATTGCCGATCGCCCTGGAAACTTTGGAAGCTGCCAAAATAGCAGCCAGCCATCATCAATCTCCGGATGGTAGCCGAAAAGATGCTGTACAAGTCTGTGTGCTTCAGGGTAACGGCGACATTCTAACCGCTATTGCTAAATTCGACGTATTTAACGCATGGCGATCGCTGCTAGATCCCCTACCCGGTGTTCAACCTGTTCTATTTGAGCAAGCCGCCCAGGTTTGGGAACGACATCCAGCCCCCAGCCTAGCCGCCATCGAGGTTTGGGTGACTGCATTTTGCAGTCGTCGTAACTTCTTCAAGAACCACAAACAGACTAGACCCATTTTTCAAACGCTGCTAACCCAGTTTTTGAGACAGCTTTGGCAAACCGCTCAACCTGAAGATGGCGAGGGTCAGGTGCAGAACTGGCTGCATTTAGCTGCATGGATACTGCGAAACCGATACACCAGATCTGATTCCAATCTCCTGATGGGCAGAGGTATCTGCCCCAAAGCGAGGAAGGTGTTATCTCAGAAGTTGTCTTGAGGGGTGTGTCCCCTAGGGGCGTCTCCCATCCCAACCAAGGGGAGTCTCCCCCTGAACTAGTTCCTGAGTCTGCTTCTAAGATTGAATTGAAAGTGCAAGATGAACTCGCACTTTCAACCTCAAAACAACAAGGTTCGCGTTTAATTTTCTCGCTTTTTGAGCGAGAAAATTAAACATTTCTTAGAAATTTCAGATTTATTTACAAACAATATGGTGTATCTCACTCCTGTGAGATACAGGAGGCGCGGAGGCACAGCCCCCGGTGGTTCCACCCCTGCAGGTTATGTTCCGGACTTGATTTGAGCGGAAACAGCTAGATTCAGCGCATCCTCTTGGTTGCCGGTACAACAGCGCTCTAAACCTTCATTGCTTGAAAGGTAAGCCTAGACAAGAGCGGACGCAAGGTTGGAAATAGCCTATCCATCTTTCAACCCAGAAAAGCATCCTCTATCGGGAAACTCTCTATTTTTGGAAACTCATGAATGACAAAAGGCTCCTGGCAATTCAAGCAATGAGGAAACAGAAGATAGTTTTTTTAGATGAAGTGATGAGTTTGGAGGAACTCATGAATAACGTTGTGAGGATGCGATATGCATCTAACAGGATCACGGAAGCGGTATTAATGGAGCTTCGCACCTTTGACGATATATTTCCCGTCATTCAAGCCTTACGGGAGCGGAAGATCGTTTTCTTGGATTTAGCTTTTGTGAATTTTGATTTGGCACAGCAAGTTTTTGATTTTATCGCAGGCAGTGCTCATGCAACGGATGGCAATCAAGGAAAGATCGGTCAAGGTATTTTCCTATTTATCTCAAGCTATGGCAGTCCCAGATGATCGGTTGGACAGGGTTGGGGAGCGTTGCTCCCACCCTGTACCTCACAGGCGTGAGAACCGCCATATAGGCTTGAAGGATTCTCAACAATAGGAAACTTTTGTTTGCTGGACTCAGCATTTCGAATTAACTGGAACTCATTGGAATAAGAGGAGCCAAGCAAATGCATTGGTATACGCTCGTCCCCTTCGATGCCTTGGTATTTCAAAACATTAAACCTACCACTCCCAGAGGGCAAACTTGGGAAAGTGGGGATCGGTTTCCTCCGAGCGGTCGCACCCTCGTCGCAGCCTTGCAGGACTTGTTGCAGGAGAGCGCCATTATCACGCTCTCTGGCCCATTTTTATGTCATGCAGATACATTGTACTTTCCTCGTCCTTTTCATTACAGTGGCGTAGAACGGTTGATTCCGGCAACTTGGCTACCCGAGCAAACCGACTCAGATGAGGGTCATTTTAATCAACGGACGATCTGGGATAGGCGCAAACCTGCGCCGTTGTTAGGTCAACCGCTAGATGCACCGAACCGCCAACCACTGCAACAGGAGCGGCAGTTCCTGCCCTATGAATCTGTCCTCAAGCTACTGAAAACTCACCCTTTAGCCCAAGCAGATTGGCAATGCGCGCCAGGAGAACGTCCCCAGCCCTGGACGGTGGAAACGCGATCGCCCTCTACGCTGATTGAAGAAACCTACCTTCTGAGGAAAAGTGCTTTTGCCAAGCAAACAATTCGCTTAGAACCCGGCTGGAAATTAGCGATCGCTCTGGATCAGGCAACGCATGAAAAGCTGAAGCAGTTAGGGGAGGTTTTCTTAGTGCGGTTGGGAGAAGAAGGGCATCAATTTTGGCTAGAGTCGTATCATGAGCCGCTCAACCAGCAATGGCAAACCTTACAGGAACAGTCTCAGAAAAACCGTCAGACTGCTGAGCAAGCGAGGGCTGAAGCGTCTCAACAGGCCAGGATTTTAGCGTACTTGGTCACTCCAGGAGTGTTTGAACGGAAGCATATGGATGTTGCGACTTGCCGGGCATCTCCTTGGGAGTGGGATCTTGCTTACTCGATCAATCAAAATCAGCATCAAGGGCCGTTGGTTAGTGTCGCAACTGCAAATCCTCTTCCTATTAATTGCCGCTCTCTCTCAAAGTCAACCTTGGCTAAACAGGGTTCTTCTTCACAGGTGTTTGCAGTTGCGCCTGGCAGCGTGTACTACTTGGAATACCCAGCAGAGCTATTTCAAGACCGACCTTTTTTGAGAGATGGCAGGATGAACAAAGTTCACATTTGGAGACAGTTAGGGTATTCAGAGCTGCTTTGGATTCCCTATACGTAGGGAATCAGCAGTGAATTATAGCAATTCCAAATGAGGGATCAGCAGGAGATGGAGAGGGTAGTGCCTCCTCCTGAGACGTTCGCCCCGCGTTGCGCTAGCAAGAGTCCCCAAACCCCGCCTGGATTTTCTGATGACTGATTTAGGATTTCTATAGTTCATCCCTATTGTCTATCTTTTCTGGAAATTAAATAGTCACCCATGAGAGCAAATTTAGGTTGCATCTCTTGGGAAAGATTCGTTTGTCTGTTTTTCTCCTATTCTCTACTACGTGGATCGAGGATTATGAATTTACTGCCGCATCGCAATCCAGTTCGCAATCAGCCAATTTCGTCAAATGCATTCCCAAAAAATAGTCATTCTCGTTCACAGAAAAATTCTAACAAGCTGCTTGCCATCGAAACAGGCATTAAGTTAGGAGTCAATAGCGTCTTGGCGCTTGTTGCTATCTCATCGCTGGTCAAAATTGCTGCCTATGGGCAGTCACAGCGAGCCAAGCTCCAAGAGATACAGGTAGAAGTTGTAGAAGTAGAGGGGCGTGTGCATCAACTTCAGACTGACTTCAAGCAAAATTTTGATCCCCATCAAGCCAAGAGTGTGATGCAGGAGGAAAGCGATCGCATTGATCCAAAACGACGCCAGATTCGCTGGGTATCGCCATCAAGCGCTACGGACAAACAACCTTTAAAGCGGCGACCTTTAGCAAATCCATCTTTAGGCTATCCAGCGGATGGACAGGCTAATTTTGGCAACTTTAAGCAGCCTCCCGGTAAAGACAAACCTCAGACTGCTACACCTGACGCTGCTCAAAAAACGCTGCCGCTGCCACTAGATTAACCCTCCCTATCTTCAGCAGCCTGAAGGATAGCTTGCTGATCAAGGATGGAAAACGGGGGCGCGGCCCCCGCGCACTCCAGGTTTCAAGGGAGGGAAGAAGGCTATGGGCGGTGTTTCACATCTGCAGTGTTTCATATCTGCAGTGTTTCACATCTAGTGTTTCACATCTGCGGTTGAGATTTTTGCAAGGCGTGCAATACACCCTTCAAAAATAATTGGATTGGATGCGATCGCCAAGCCCTATGAGTGTCTTGATGAGTGTCTTGAGGGCAGTGCGCTCAATTGCGGATTGGACCATTGTAGTCGAGGTGTGTTGTCCAGTCCGTTGTGTTGACTGTGACCACAGATTGCACAGTAGGCGTTGTATAACCTGGCTTGCCTCCCAAGAAAGTGAAGGTGTAGGTGCCGTCGCCGTTATCTGTAAAGGGAGACTCAGCAGCCGGCCCATGCATGGATGATTCAGCTCGGTATAAATTTAAGCCGCCGTTGGCTTTCTCTGCTGTCTGGCGGGCCAGGTTCTTGGCTCGATTTAGACTGCCAGCATGAGCAGCAGAATCTTGAATCGTCAGATTCAGCCTGTTCACTGGAGAAATAGAGAATGGTGCGGTGGGTGCGGGTACGGTGGGTGCTGACTCAGTGGGTGCGGGCTCAGTGGGTGCGGTTTGAGCCTGTGCTGCTACGGAAAAAATTATTCCACTCCCCAGCGCGATAAATGTGGGGGTTAAAAAAATAGAAGCCCAGAAACGATTCATCATAATGTGAGGAATTTTACAAATTGAGACTCTTGTCCATTGTGGTAATTCCAGTAGCTCCTGTCCAGTCTTCTGCTGATTTCAAACGAATATATAAAGTTTTCAACAGTTTGCCTGCGTGAGATAGTCCGCGATTGCCCAGCTCAATTTTGAGCCATCAAGAGCATCTCTTAAGGCCGGTTTACCTCTTGAGTTTTCAGCCAAGCTGAACTGAGTGACAAGCAGTTTCCTGTCTTGGCACTAAAAGCCCCTCTCACCTGAGGCGCGGGTAAGCAAGGCTAAGCGATCGCTCATGATGTTTGCCTGGTTTCCGGTACTCGCTTAGCGATCGGGCTGGCTTACCTGATAGCTGAGCAGGGCTTAATCCGGGGCTTAATCCAGGGCTTAGTCCAGTGAGTTTCCCGTCCAGGTACATCGATCCCATCGAGTTTCGGTTACAGTGGCTCGGCTAAAGTCTGTACTTTGGAGAACGGCTCGGCTAAAGTCGGCATTCGTCAGATCGGCTCCTCGGAAGCTGGTTCCCCATTTGGTTGCCAGGAAGTTGGCAATTAACCAGGTGATAGTATGCTTGCGATCGCCTTTGACCGTGCGCCAGCCAATGTAACCCGTTAGGGGCAGCACGATCGATGCAACCGTGATGGCAGAATTGAGGCTGCTATTGGGAGCAAACGTTTCAGTTAGCACAATGGCTAAGGCAAATGAGCCAATAAAGGTAGCCGCTACTAACAGCGCCACCGTAATTCTGAATGCCAGAACTGCTGCAACCATGAGCGCACTGACGGCTGCTGTAGCAGAAGCAATTAGCGTATTGACGGCAATCACTGCGGCAATACTCCCGGCAATGGGAACTGCGGCAGAACTTGCCATAGCGGCTGTAGCGGCGGCTAAGAAAGCCAGCCCAAAAATGCCAAACCCGATGGCAATTCTTCGGGTGAGAGACACAAAGGTAAATCCAATAATCACAATTGGAGTGACCCAGGCATATTGGGAGGACTCGGTTTGGTGAAGCGCAAAAAACTTCACTTCGGCAAAGGCTCCAATCACACCAGCTGCCCCACCTAAGGCAATGGACAACAAAAACATCAGTCCTAACAAAACCATGGCTTGACGTTTCTGTAACCCAGCAACTACGTTGACAAAGCTGGCATTTCTGAGTACAGCGTTTGTAAAATCAGCGCCTCGAATATCAGAACCGCTGAAATCTACCCCTGACAGATCTTCTCCTCTAAAGCATTTTCCTCTGAGGTTCTGCCTCTTAAAGTTTCGTTCTCCTAGTTCATAGAGCCAAACAACTTCATCTTTGCGAGTATTTTTCATAGCACCTACCTCATCAAACAGTTTGCCCTGTGCACATTTGGCACCCTGTACGTGGTAGACACCCTAAACCCATTATCCTGACTCAACTTGGCGCAGTAGTTCTCAGGGTGCTGGAGAATCGTGAACTGAATGAATTGGGTTGAGGGGCAACCCCCGCACCTCAATCCTGAATTCTATTAAATTGGCGATCCTCAGCACCTCAATATTAGAAATTGAGTGAATTGAACTGACTGCTTCACATAACCATCTTGTAGTAGGGAGACTCAAAAAACACTAGCTTTGAGCCAGTGCTATACCGAAACGGAAAAACACCCTAAAGTAGATTGCCAACTCTTCACAGACTACTGCAAATTTTTCATTTTTTCCAGTCATACCACAGGCTAGGTTGGAACGTTGCATCAAAAAATTATATCCAGAGCGATCGCTAGACTCCTCAGCCTGTAAGGTTAATTAGAACAGATTGATTAGAACCCATTTGCACAATTTTGCCCCAGATAAGTTCTAATTAATTGTTTTCAGACCTTCACAAGTATAAATGACTAGGCAAATTTAGCTCATCTATGGTTGACACTTCGTGAATTGGGTTTGCTATACTGCGGGAAGAACAAGAGGAACAAGACGGTTAGAAATCCAGTAAGGTTCCAATCCTTTAACCCTATTTACTAAAGTTTTTCGTTGCTAAAGCTCATTAGCATCGGACACTCTTTGTTGTTTCGCATTCATCCACTCTAGCAATCTCTTCAAGGTGCATTCTCCAAGATCAGCACATTGCAAAGCAATCTAAGCTGTTTTAAACGAAAGGTGTAGCAATCCCCAGCAGATGGTGAAAAGGGGGATGTGAGGGTGCAGCCCCTCTCCTCTGTTCAAGGCTCAATCCGGATCGCAGTCTAGCGATCCTCAATCAGCCGTGAAAAACCAAGGCAGGGTTTTGGGATGATTGCTGGCGTCACGCTTGGCGAACGTTTCTAAAAAGGGGCATTGCAGCCTCCGTCCCTGTTTACAACTCATCTGGGACTGTAGCAGGCGTTTTTAGTCTTTTTCACCACTGATGGCTATGAGCTGGATGCTGTAGAAATTGCAGCAATCTTTGTCACGATCCTATACACCTGGTCGTAGTCATTATTCACACTGAGTTCTTTTTCCCAATCTCAAGGAGTAATCATGGCAGGACTTGACCATAAAGCAGAGCATGATCAGCAGAATGTCGTCGGAGCAGCAGATATTTCTGCTAATTCTGCTGGGGCAGGTAATACTATTGGAGGATCAAAAGGTTCTTCAGTTCAGGCATCAACCCTTGAAACTGCTCTAAATCATGCACTTGAGTCTGATGCTCATACCCACACCAGCGCCAGTAGCTTGCCAGCGAACCATGTTGCCTTATCCAATGTTGACGTGGTTCGGGGTCTTGGCAAACTGCAAAAAGAGCTGTCATTTAACGACGATGTGGGGCTCAAGGGTGACTTTCTAATTCCAGGGGCCGGCAAAAACACAGTAATTGGCACTGCGGATAAAGACCTGATTGACGGTCGTGGGCGGGGCACCAACACCATCACCACGGGCGGTGGACAGGACAGCATCCTCCTGGGTGATGAAACGACCAATCGCATCCTCGACTTCGATC
>DATNOY010000101.1:0-8997 GCA_036703495.1 Coleofasciculaceae cyanobacterium | reverse complement strand
AGCTCCGAATAGCGCAAGCCCGATCGCAACTAGCACCCGTAAGTCAACCCGTTGCATTAATTTAGGAACAAATGGCGTGATAAACAGCTGAGGGATTCCTGCCCACATGATGGTTTGGCCAATTTGCATGGCGTTGTATTTCTGCACCTGCGCCAAATACAGCGGCAGGATGTAGGTTGAACCATACAAGCCCAATCCTAGCGCCAGCGTAATAATGACTGATAAGCCGAAGTTACGACGTATCAGCAGGCGTAAATTCAGTAAGGGTTGCTTGCGCGTGAACTGAATGACAACAAACAGCGGCAGAGTAATCGCTGCAATCAGCGCTGCTTTCTGAATTTCCTCAGAGCCAAACCAGTCTTTGCGGTTTCCCTCATCCGCAAAAAACTCAAAGGAGGCAAACCCGATCGCCATGGTGATGATGCCCCACCAGTCACCGTTTCGCAGAAGATTAAGCTGCATCGGTTTTGAGGTTAGCCCATACCAGACTCCCGCAATCAACAGCACTCCTGGAACGATGTTGATGTAGAAGATATACTCCCAACCGTAGTTATCGGTCAGCCAGCCGCCAATAGTCGGCCCGATCGAGGGGGCAAAGGTAGCCGTGATTGAGAATAATGCCAGGCCAATCGGTTGCTTGGAGGGCGGCAGGGTCATTAAGATCACGGTAAACGCCATCGGGATCAATACGCCGCCGGTAAATCCCTGCCCTGCCCGGAAAAAAATCATCATTGGCAGGTTAACGGCAAAGGCGCAAGCGATCGAAAAAATTAAGAACAATACGGCATTCACCAGCAGATAGCGCCGCACCGAAAATACTTGCGACAGCCAGCCCGTCATGGGAATTACCACAATCTCAGCGACCAAGTAACCTGTAGAAATCCAGGAGCCTTCATCAATAGTGGCACTCAAGGCACCCGTAATGTCATTGAGGGAGGCGTTGGTGACCTGAATATCTAGTACCGCCATGAACGCGCCTAGCAAAGTTGCCATTACCCCAATCCAGTCTCTTAAGGACACTGTGCGTTCTGCAGCAGGCTGAGTTGGGGCAGAGGGTTGAGAACGCTGAGTGCTGACCATAAGTAGCAGTAAGTTAGGAACGATGAGGGTTAACAGGGACAAACAATCCTAATTCACTGCGTCTCAACGGTGACAACCACCGACATTCCGGGCGTAATCCGGGATTCGTAGCCGCGGATACTGTCAGCATCGAACACGATCTTGACAGGAATCCGCTGCACAATTTTGGTGAAGTTGCCCGTGGCATTGTCGGGGGGCAGAAGGGCAAATTTGGATCCAGAAGCTGGTGATAGGCTATCTACTCTACCCGTGAACGGATAGTGGGGAAACGCATCAATCTTCACTTCAACCGCCTGTCCGGGCTGCATGTTTTCTAACTGCGTCTCCTTAAAATTGGCAACAATCCAGGGAGTCTGTTGCACCAGAGACATTAAGGTTTGTCCGGGCTGCACACGCTGTCCAACTTGTACCGTTTTGTTGCCAATCCGCCCTGCCGTTGGAGCAGCGATCGTGGTATACGACAGCTGCAGTTCAGCGTTTTTAACGCCAGCGAGAGATTGAGCAACCGCTGCTAGTGCTGCTTGATACTGCCGTCGATTCACCTCCGTTTGTTTGCCGGTAGCGTTGGCTTGTTGCAAATTTCCCTGGGTAGAATTCAGCTTGGCTGTGGCATTGTCTAGGTTTTTCTGAGCTTGCACGACTCTGGCTTGCGCCTGTTTAATTTGCTCAGCGATCGCATTGTATTGTCCCAAAGTTGCATCATAGGTTGCTTTCGCAGTATCGAGCTGCTGTTGTGTCACAGCCCCTGCAGCATAGAGAGTCGTGTACCGCTGGTAGTCCCGCTCAGTTTTGACCAGGTTTGCTTTTACTTCTGCTAGCTGAGCCTGGGCCGCAGGTACACCTGCCTGTGCTTCCGCCAGTGCCGCTTGTGAAGTAGAAACACTTGCTGCTGCCGCATCAATATTTCCCTGAGCCACCGTCGTCTGACCCACGGCATTGGTTGCGGTCACGCCAATATTAGCCTGAGCTACTGCCGCTTGCTGTTGAGCCGATTCTAGGGATGCTTTCGCCTGCTGTCGTGCCACTTCGTAATCGCGCGGGTCTAGCTTCACCAGCACTGCTCCCTGCGACACCTGTTGGTTATCCTTCACTTCAACATCAATGACCGTTCCATTAATCCGCGCATTGATAGGATGAACATCCGTTGTTACATAAGCGTCGTCAGTCGTTTCATGGACTGAGGCATAGCGCCACCAGCGATAGCCCAAAATGCTGCCTGCAATCAATCCTGCTCCCAGCAAGCCAAACAATATCCATTTGCGACGAGGAGGTTGATGCAGCGGATTCGGAGAGCGGAGCGAGGGTTCAGCAGGTTGACTGGCAGAAGTTGGACTAGCAGAAGTTGGACTGGCAGGAGTCGGACTGACGGAAGACTTCTCGTTCTGTGCAGGCGGCCTATGCCCATCAAGAGTTTGGGCATCGTTCGTCGAGTTGGTGGGTTCCATGACTACCTTGAGAGCACTATGTAAAAAACACTACAAAAACTGGAATTAGAGTTCAAAGCGCACAAAGCCTATACCAACTGTTGGATGGTACAGTCCCAATCATCTATGAGAAGGGTGAAGGGGCACGGTTCCCCCTGAGGACGTTCTTAAACCTGTTTTTAGTGTTCTCAGGACTGATTTAGGATTGCTATGTTAGTGCAATCACGCGTTAAAAAAGATGAATCACTTCTTTATATAATCTCTTCCTGTTGAAAGCAATAGGGATCGTGATGAATTACTCATAAACCCAAAAAAATCTATCCTTCTGTAGATTGTTTGTTGATCGTTCAATAGTTTATGGAATTTACTTAAGTTGAAAATCTGACTGGAAATTTTACCGGTGCTTCAGTAGGTAATTCATCACTGGAACATGGATGGAAATCACCTTGGAGGTGAACTATCTACTCAATGTAACAATTCCATAGGTATCAAATAAATCAATTTTCAACAGATTCAATACCCATACTGACAAATCAGAAGAACGCCAGGAACGCAGTTGTTGCCAAATTTCTCTATAGCGAACTTTCATACCGCTACGTAAAACCTGATGTTGTAGACGAGCCAAGGTAACAATCCCTGCCTCAGCCTACTGAGACAGATGAGATAGCCATCCCAAATCAGTTGTGAGATTTCTCTGTCGTGCGTCTGCGTTAGGCATCGCCCAAACATCTCGCTTGTGCTGGGTTGCGGGCAAGATGCCCGCGCTACAAATTCCTACCCATCAACTCAGACTGCTATGGTCGATATCTATAAATATTACTCCGGTAGTATTTGAGAATATCTAAACCCCAAGGGTTTGATTGTGAGGCGCGAAGCGCGCCCCACAATCAAGCTGATTAAATTGCCAAGTTAACAAGTTTTGTGCTCCAATCTGAGTCGCTACATGAATCAATGCAGCTAATTCAGCATCAGCACAATCTTCAAATTTAACAATGGATTTAAGAGTAACGTTTCATCCTGACTTAAATATACGCCTCTAAATCATTCCAAACCTGATCTAGATAATTTCATTGTTTAATTTTAAGGTATGTCTTTGGAGTACCGACATCTACCCAACAAATTACATGAATGTTGTCAGGAACTGAAGTTTGTCGAACCAATTCAGGTAACCGTGTCCCATTGGTATGAATGGGATGGAATGCATCATGATTGAGTAAAATGGGGAAGTCCCGTTTGATGGTGAACAATCAAACCAGTGTGAAGGCTACGACGACTGAAAGCAATTCCTAACTTCATCCACTCGCAGCCGTAGCAGTTTTCGGGTGGAGAGAAATTTTCTTGATGCATAAATTCCATCAGACGCTACAGGTTATCAACTCAACCTGAGTCGCCAATCAGAAGTAAGAAAACTTTACGAAAGATGCAGGGAGAACTCACTTAGTCTCACCTTAAAAAATACCTAGACATATTGCTCCTTTGCCCGGATTGTTTTAACGCTCGACTACAACCGATCGCACAGACTACCCAAAATTGTTTGCACCAATCTATCCCTAAGCGTTGAAGGGGGCAGTTACGGGAATTGAAACATCCCTCGGTCTATCTGAAAGCCATGCCATGCTGAATTAGATCGATAGGTTGAGGAGGTACCCTATGACGCGATATCCCGTTCGCTACTTAATCCTGGGATTAGCAAGTTGCATAGTATTGGCAGGTTTAACAGCCTGGATATCCAACAGTTATTATGCCGCGATCGCCCAATCCAGCAGACCCGACACTTCAACTCCCGCCATGGCTCAACCTGCTATTAATCCGCAACTGGTAACTGCCGATAACCAATTTGGCTTTCAGCTATTTTCTCAACTGGTGCAGCAAGACCCTGCGCAAAACCTGATGATTTCACCCACCAGCGTAGCGATCGCGCTGTCGATGCTCTACAACGGAGCCCAGGGTGAAACCCAACAGCAAATCGCTAACACTTTGGAGCTGCAAGGGCTGAGTTTAGAAGATCTGAATCATGCTAATGCAGCCCTAAAAACTGTCTTAGAGCAAGCTGATCCCAGTGTCAAACTGGCGATCGCCAACTCTCTCTGGGGCAATCAGCAGATCACCTTTAAACCTGACTTTATGGCGCGCATGCGCTCCTTCTACACTGCCGAAGTCAAAACGTTGGACTTTAATGATCCGGCTGCGGTGAACACTATCAACCGTTGGGTTGAACACCACACCGAAGGCAAAATTCCTACCATTCTTGATCAGATCAACCCCAATGAGGCGATGTTTCTGATCAATGCGGTTTACTTCAAGGGGCAGTGGCAGCAAAAGTTTGATACAGCCCAGACGAGCGATCGCCCCTTCACGCTGCTGGATGGTAGCACCAGAAACCATCCCTTGATGAGCCAATCTGGCAACTACCTGTATCAAGAAAACGACCGATTTCAGGCAGTGAGTTTACCTTATGGCGATGGGCGCTTGAGTATGGATGTCTTTTTGCCCAAGCCAGGGGTGTCGCTGACCCAGTTCTATCCAGAATTGCTCTCGACCCGCCATTGGAATACTGCCATGACGCATTTTACCCGTCGGGATGGCACGATTCAACTGCCGCGCTTTCAGTATGAATATACGGTCCGGCTCAACGATGCACTCAAGTCCTTGGGCATGCCGTTGGCTTTTGACCCTGATGCGGCCGATTTGAAGGGTCTGACGGAGCAAGCCAGCCATGTTAGCGAAGTTCGCCACAAAACGTTTATTGAAGTCAATGAAACAGGGACAGAGGCTGCCGCCGTGACTTCCATTGCAGTTCAGACCACATCGCTGCAACTCCCCACAGAACCCTTCACGATGACGGTCGATCGCCCCTTTTTCTACACCATTCGAGATCACAAAACGGGCGCAATCCTCTTTATGGGATGCCTGGTGAACCCACAGTAAAATCCTCAAAAAATTATAGAGTAGCGTCTTGCTCGCGCTGGGTCGCGGGCAAGATGCCCGTACTACAAATTCTCACCCATCCAATAGGGCTGCCAGAGCACTCGTAAGTTCTATATAGAAACATCTATCAACAGTTTGTGTAAGATATATTTTTACCATATTTCACTAAAACCCTGAGTAGCAGGGCTTAGCTAGACTAGACTAGACTGGAATAACTTGTTCTCAGCAGTTTGATAGAGAAGGCATTACCTCGGCAACTTAATAGGCTTAATTGTGGGGCGCGCGAAGCGCGTTTCACCATCAAGCCCTTAGGGTTTAGGTATTCTCAAATATTGCCAGAGCAATAGGAGTCCAGATGGCAGCTTGTTTTGCGGGGTGTGTAACCCATTCCATCTTCTACTTCTAGAAGATGATCAGGCGATCGCTTCATATCAGGGGTTTCAGCCGAACATCTTTCTCCAAACTCCCAAGCTTGCGTGGCTTTAGACGATTTGAATAGTTCTGAGGGCACTATGTAAAAGTGATTGTTCAAAGACTCGATCTTGTTCCCATGCCTACCTCCCCCACGGGCTTGATGCCAGCTGCACTCACTGCTGCTATCGTTCGCCAGCCGCTGACAGTTTCACCCACTGCGACGGTAATGGATGCGATCGCCCAGATGAGTGGCTTGCGGGCCGTGTGTTCCACGTCAAGAGCAGCCGATCGCTCCCTGGATGGCTTACATCTGGAGTCCCGCTCTAGCTGTGTGCTGATTGTGGAAGACAAGCAAATCTTAGGCATTCTGACAGAACGGGATGTGGTGCGCCTTAGTATTCAGCAGTCATCCTTAGACACCCTGCTGATTCGGGATGTTATGTCCTCTCCGGTGATCACGTTACGCGAATCTGCCTGCAGTGATCTTTTTTTTGCCGTTCACCTATTCCACCAACATAACATTCGTCACTTGCCCGTTCTGGATGAGCAAGATCAGCTTGTGGGGCTACTCACCCACGAGAGTTTGCAACAAATTTCCCACCCCATCAACCTGTTGCGGCTACGCCTCGTGGCTGAGGTCATGACTTCTGAGGTGATTTGTGCTGATCCCAGCGTTTCCATGAGGGCGATCGCTCAGTTGATGGCAGAGCATCGCATCAGTTCCGTCATCTTGGTGCAACAGTCCAGCGACAAATCCCTGTATCCGGTGGGAATTGTGACGCAGCGCGACATTGTGCAGTTTCAAGCCCTGGGTTTAGACTTTGAAACCTGTCAGGCGCAGTCGGTAATGAGCACACCGATTTTTTCGGTGAGTCCAGAGGATTCTTTGTGGGCTGTGCAGCAGCTTATGGAACAGCGATTGATCCAGCAACTGGCAGTCACGGGTGCTCAAGGTGAATTGTTGGGGATCGTCACACGGAGCAACCTTTTGCAGCCCCTCAACCCGCTAGAGCTATACAAATTAACGGAGATTTTAGAACGCAAGGTCTCGCGATTAGAGGTAGAAAAAATAAAGCTACTGGAAAATCACGCCCTTGAACTAGAGCGACAAGTCGCAGAACGAACCGCTGCCCTGCAGGCCAAAGCCGACCGAGAACACCTGATTGCCACCATTGCCACCCAGATTCGCTCATCGCTAAATCTGCAAGATATTCTCGACACCATGGTCACAGAAGTGCGATCGCTTTTGGGCTGCGATCGGGCGGATATTTGGCAGATGCAGCCGGATGGCAGCGTCACGGTTTTGGCAGAATCTCTGACCGAGGGACAGCTTACGCATCAGGGTCAACATGTTCAGGATACTTGTTTTGCCTGGGAGAAGAGCATCGGCCATCAGCAGATGCGCGTAGTGCATGACATCTACACCACAGAGATGACCCCCTGCCACCGCCAGCTCTTAGAAAATTTACAGATTCGGGCAAAAATTTTGCTCCCCCTATTTCAACAAGAAAAGTTATGGGGGTTGCTCAGTGTAGTTGCCAGCCACGCACCACGCAACTGGCAACCCGAAGAAATTACACTGCTCCAACAATTGTCTACCCAGCTAGAGATTGCCATTCACCAAGCCACCACTTACCAGCAGATACAAACCGAGCTAGCAGAACGGCAACGAGCCGAAACCGCTTTGCGGGAAAGCGAAGCCCACCAGAGTGCGCTGATTAGCGCTTTACCCGATTTGATCATGCGGGTAGATCGGGAGGGTACTTATCTAGAATTTATTGCCACGAACACCTTCAAAATAATTGGTAACACGGGCGATTTTATCGGCACTAAAGTGCATGACAGCTTGCCGTTTGAATTGGCTGAACGCCGAATGGATGCCATTCGCACCGTTCTTCAAACCGGCTCCATACAATTTTATGAGCAAGCGTTATGGGTGGATGGCCAACTTCAAACAGAAGAAGTGAGAGTCGTTCCCTGTAGAAAAAACGAAGTGCTGCTGCTAGTTCGAGATATTACCGATCGCAAGCAGACCGAAAATGCCTTACGCCAGAGTGAAGCTGAAAATCGGGCGATCATTGCAGCCATTCCCGATTTAATGTTTCGGGTCGGAGCCGATGGCCGGTACCGGGGCTATGTCACTCATCGCCATTCCTTGGATATTCTCTCCCCAGACGTGGATCCAACCGGACAACGGGTTGCTGACCTGTTGCCTGCTGAACTAGCAGAGCGGCAAATGAGATACTTACAGCGGGCGCTGACCACGGGTGAACTGCAAATCTATGAGCAGCAAATTCAGATTGGCGATCGCCTCCAGGATGAAGAGGTCAGGGTAATTAAGAGTGGCGATGATGAAGTGCTGTGCATGATTCGCGACATTAGCGAAGCCAAGCAGGATGAAGCTAAACGCAAACAGGCTGAAGCAGCTCTCGTCAGAGAGGTGATCCGGAGCAAAATGCTGTTTAACACTTCGGTGGATGGCATTGTGATTTTGGATGATCAGGGCAATGTGATAGAAACCAATCCTAGTTTTGCCAAGATGCTAGGCTACACTTCAGAAGAAGTTGTCACGCTGAATATCTTTGATCTGGATGCAAAGTGGACACATGAAGAACTACAAAAGGGAATTCAGGAGTTCACGCTTAACAAACGAGTTATGTTTGAAACCCGTCATCGCCGTAAGGATGGTTCGATTTGCGATGTCGAAATCAGCGCCAACAGCATTGATTGGGATGGCAAAAATGTGCAATTCTGTATTTGTCGAGATATTACGCAGCGGAAGCAGACGGAAGCCGCCCTCCATCAGCTCAATCAGGAACTTGAAGATAGAGTGGTGCAACGCACGATTGCCTTGCAACAGAGCGAAGCTCTTTTACGCCAGGCTCAACAAGTCGCCCATTTAGGCAGCTGGCAATTTGATGTAATCACTGGCACATTTACCGGCTCTCCCGAACTCTTTCATATCTTTGGGTTCGGCCCTGACGAACCAGAACCGACCTACGAACAACTCACGCAGTATTACTATCCAGGTGCTCGGAAACGGCAGATGTACCTGTTGAACAGAGCAATTGAATTGGGAGAACCCTACGCTACCGACCTCCAGATTAAACGGGTCGATGGTTCCTCCATCTATGTTTTTGTTAAGGGTGAA
>DATNOY010000100.1:0-2726 GCA_036703495.1 Coleofasciculaceae cyanobacterium | reverse complement strand
TTTCCCCTCCGGGCTATTGATGGTGGTGGGACAAGCCAATATTGCAGCGCTAAAAGACCCGATTTGCGGCAACCGCAATCGCATCCAGAGTATCAAAGACTAGCTGGATACAATCAGCGAGGGCATAAAGTACCCACGAGGGTGATGTTTCTCGACTTTTACGAAATTTCTTGCAGATCGGGCGAAGTCAATTTCAGCGAAAAGTTCCCCAGCAACTGACTCAGCCTTTCCCGCTGCCAACAGGCGCTGAATTCGTTGAAGCGATCGCCCTAGAATCCGATTGCTTGCGTCCAGAAGTTTCCTGTTGATTCTAATTGATGTTGTGACAAGCGGTTTGCTTTGTCTGTCTTGCATCCTGTTTTCAGGATCTTCAGCACACACCCTAAACCATAGCCCCTAAGGAAACTAGTTCATGAACGTTACTCAAATTGCATCTACTTTACGTAACACAGTTCAAAATGATCAACTGTTATTTAACCAAGCTACGTTGGAATCGCTGCAAGATGCTGCGATTGCAGCGATTCGGCTTGATTTGCTCTTCAACTTGTTAGAAGCTGAGGGACTGACCTTTTCCAAACCCAACATCACCAGCACCGACGATAGTATTTCAGTCGTTGGAGATGTCAGCTTGCTCGGCAATACCGTCTCACTCGATGCTACGTTTCAGCAGCTGGAATCCGGAATTCATTTAAACTTTAGCGTCAAATCGCTGACAACCTGTCAGGTTCCGGGAGCTAGTTGGTTAACGCTGCAACGCGGACAACTGGCATTGCAGGTAGATGCCACCACCGTTAACGGTAGCATCAGTGGCATGATTCAATCCGGCGATAGTGAGATTGCAACGGTTCTGCTGGTCGGACAAAAAGAAGGTGAATTTGTTTTGGAATGGACGATCGCCGAGATCAGTCTAGCTGCCATCGCTCAAACCTTTTTGGCAGGAGCTGCCCTGCCACCAGAACTGCCAAATCTGGCATTCAAAGATGTGGAAACCGTGATTCAGCCCAAATCACGCACCTTTTCCTTTCAGACTGCGTCTGCGGCACCGCTCAACTTCCCTGCTAGCGGTAATGGGTTAAACGTCACGCAAACTCAACTGGCAGTGGCTCGCGTTACTGTAGGAGATACCCATCAAATCAATTGCACCATCGCTCTCAGCGGCAGTCAGCCCTTCAACATTGCTGAGGAATTAGTGCTGCATCACTTTCAACTGAATATGGAATTGGCAGGACGAGATTGGACTGTGACCGGCGAAGTGGCAGCCGATATTTTTGCCACGGCGTTTATGTTGGATGCTGAGTATCAGCAAACGCCCGAAGAAAAACAGTTCCAGCTCTCGCTAGCAGCCAATCCAGCAATTACCCTGATTAACCTGGACTCCACCGGACACTTGAGCGTTGCTAGCCTGGCTGTAGATTGGCGACAACAGGTAGCAGCCCCCCAGACTACACCGCAATCTGCCTGGAACGTGACGGCAACTGGCGCGATCGCCCTGACAGATGTGGTGGATATCAACGGCAAGTTGACGCTAGAAAAGCAGCCCAATGGCACTGCTAGCCTAGTTTTTCAGCCAGATCAAGCGCTGGTTCACATTCCTTTGCCGCCCGACAAAACTGCCGCCATGGATCTGAATTTTGGCAAAGTGTCCATCATCCGTCAACCAAGCGTAGACTCAGTTAGAAAAGCAGATTGGCGATTGGTAGCAGCGGTTGATTTGTCCTTCGGGGGCTGGCATCCTACCGTGCATCGCTATTTGCCAGCAACTATTGCGACCCAGTTCAAGGCAGATCGAACAGGCGTTCAGCTGATCGCCGATCGCGTTGTGAATCCGTTTGATTTTGCCTTGCCAAAAATTGAAATAGGGGATATCTCCGTTGAATTGGGCAGTGCCAGCATTGATGTCTCCGATCTATTGATTCAACTGGGGCAAGAGATTGAAATCGCTGCTCAATTGGGGGTGGGTTTGCCTGCCGAGCTGAATAACCTGTTTGGTACAAATGCCGATGGAACTGCCAAATTAGAATTCTTCAACACGTTTGATCCGAGCGATCGCAACGCAACGGTGGTTAAAGCTGAACTTAAGATCGGTACAGCCGGAATCAAAGTGGTACCTACTTCATCGATCATTCGTGCCATCAGTTTGACCAACGAACAGGGACAACCGCTGCAACCTGGGGAAGACCCCTGGTGGTTCTGCGATTTGAATGAGTTTGGGGCCATCAAATTCAGAGTGCCAACCTTCAGCTATGACTCTGAATCTTCCAGCTTTACTGCTAGCGGTGCCTTTGATACGGTACGTCCTTTATCGCTGCCAATGACCTTGGTGAAACACCTGCTGTCCGCTTGCCAGCTTCAAGGGGCTGCAGATCTTATCCCCACCCGTTTACCGCTCAAGGAGATAGAGATTGTTGATCAGCAAGGCAACTTCCAGATTGACGAACTGTTCAAGCTGCTGGGAACTTTGGGCATCAGCTTGTCTAATGATGTGAAAGATGCCATTAGCACACTTGGTCATCAGCTGGATAAACTGCCCGACCGTTTTAAGCAATATCTCAACATTGAGATTCCTCAAAGCTTCGCCTTTGACATGGCTGTGACGCCTGAAGGCACTGTTCGATTTGATGCCAGAGTCAAAGAGGGTGATCCACCTATCAAGCTACTTCTCCCTGGACTGTTAGGCATTGTGCCCGTGCTGAATGGCATCGAGCTGCGGCGGCTGTCTTTTGGCG
>DATNOY010000099.1:0-5601 GCA_036703495.1 Coleofasciculaceae cyanobacterium | reverse complement strand
CAAATCACGCAAATTATGAGCCGTAATATAAGCAACTGCGCCCGATCCAACCAAATGAAGAAATTGCGTTAGAAGGTTCATAACGGATTGATGAGTGGGAGGAGAGTAATCGTAATATAACGAATGTTTCTTAGTCCTGCTCAGGCGATCGCTATGGTGTATGGGGTGGGGCGATTGGGCTAACTAACCGGGCTAACAAACAGCCTTGGGGGGTTCCCCCAAACCCCCAGCAGGGGACGGGCGCGTCCCCCACACCCCCTCCGCAAGGGATGGTCGGTGAGGATGAGAGGTCGCTTCGCATTAACGGGGAGCGGGCGGTTCTCTGTGTCCTGGTTCGACCTTAGTATTTCTGGTGTTTTACTTCTACTACGGTATGCACGTTTCCCCGTGGCAAAAAGTCACCTTTGAGCGTTACTTCTAGGGGATCACAGGCTGCTATAAAGTCGTCCAGAATTTGGTTAATGGATTCTTCGTGGGAGATGTAGCGATCGCGGTAACTATTGATATAGAGTTTTAGCGCCTTCAGTTCAACTACTTTTTGATCGGGGATGTACTGGATGGCGATGGTAGCAAAGTCTGGATAGCCCGAGAACGGACATTTGCAGGTAAATTCTGGGAGCGTGATATCGATGGTGTAGCGTCGGCCAATCCGAGGATTGGGGAATGTAATTAACTCACCTTCAGCAATGTTGCGCTCGCCATATTTTTCTGCCAGGGTGGGCTGTTCTGCAGGCGTAGCGGTGCTGGCATTGGCAGGGGTAGAAGGGTCCGAGTGGGTTGAAGAGTAAGTCATACCGTTTGAATCACCTGAACTGAGTTGCTGAAACCTATGGTTTTTATCTGTAGCCCGTCTGTAGCCAGTCTCATAAGGGGGGTATAGGGGCTATGCCCTTAGACAGGGGTTCTACCTCTGCGCCCCGTTCTTACTCGTTAGACTACGGCTATAACTTGAGCTTTTTTGAATTTATAGCTTTTTTGAATTTAGCAGTGTCAGAATCCTTAAACTCAACTATCCTTTATGAAATCTATTTTCCATCTGCAACTTAATCCATCCTCGTCATTCTTGATTGTGCAATGAAATCCAACGTTAACTCTGACTCTGGTACACCCAACACGGCTGCTCAGGCTTCCGGTGCTCCCAGTGTACCTATTTCAGTTTATCGAGAGCTGGCAGCTGAACTGCAAGCTACCCGAATCATGCTGGAATCCCTCAATACTAAAAATCAGCATTTAGCTCAGCAAAATCATCAGCTCCGCCAGGAAGTGGCGCGCGTTGTGCAGCTTGGGCATCATTTGCGCCACTGGATTGATGCACCTCAGCCTGTTGATCCAGTCAATATCCACGAGCACCCTACTCAATCTGCTGCTCGTCAACCTGATCCCCAAGCTCCCTCTTCGGAAGCCACAGCGGTAGCTTCTGCGATCGCCGCCAAGCTGCGCACTGGTGAAACCCTGCCATCCGATCAACTGTTTACGGAAGCAGCAGCACAGCCCATTCGGTTGACCGAAGCTAAACCAGCCAAAGACTTGAGTGGACTCTGGCTCACCTTAACGATTATGTTCATTATTATTAGCGCGTTTGGTGCTGGCTTCCTGGTGATGAAGCCTTTCCTATCGGGAAATCGCTAGCGTCGCTCTTCTCCGTTAGACATAACAACAATTTTGCAAGGATGCTTCCGTCTGTTTGTTTGAAACAGGCGGCATTTTTTTTAGGGGCTTTTTTATTAGGTGCGCCAGCTGTCGGCGGCAATGTCAGCATTTCTAACGCAAAGCTGGAAACTAAAATCTCAAACCTCTCTTTTTGGTACAATCAAGAGCTTGGCAATAAATCGATCGCTGGACGGAGAAACCCCATGGCTCGGATGTACTATGATGCGGACGCAAATTTAGATCTTTTGACTGGAAAAACGGTAGCCATTATTGGATATGGCTCTCAAGGTCACGCTCATGCCCTCAATCTTAAGGATAGCGGTGTCAATGTGATTGTCGGGCTGTATCCAGGCAGCAAGTCGGCTGCTAAAGCAGAAGCAGAAGGATTAACGGTGAAATCCGTAGCAGATGCATCCGCCTTGGCAGATTTCATCATGATTCTGTTGCCCGATGAAGTGATGAAAACCGTTTATCAGAGTGAGATTGAGCCGAATTTAAAAGAAGGTAAGGTGTTGGCATTTGCTCACGGCTTCAACATCCACTTTTCTCAAATTGTGCCGCCATCTAATGTCGATGTGGTGATGGTTGCCCCTAAGGGTCCTGGGCATCTGGTACGCCGGACCTATACCCAAGGGGAAGGCGTTCCTTGCCTATTTGCTGTGTTTCAAGATGCCTCGGGTCAAGCTCGCGATCGCGCCATGGCCTATGCTAAAGGCATTGGCGGCACCCGCGCCGGAGTTTTAGAAACCACCTTCCGCGAAGAAACCGAAACCGATCTCTTTGGAGAGCAAGTGGTATTGTGCGGCGGGCTGTCTGCCTTGATCAAAGCTGGATTTGAAACTCTGGTAGATGCGGGCTATCAGCCGGAGCTAGCCTACTTTGAGTGCCTGCACGAAGTGAAGCTGATTGTGGATCTGATTGTCGAAGGTGGACTCGCCACAATGCGCGACAGCATTTCTAATACCGCAGAATATGGCGACCTCACCCGTGGTCCTCGCATTGTCACAGATGCCACCCGCGCCGAGATGAAAAAGATCCTCGACGAGATTCAATCGGGTCAGTTTGCCCGCGAGTTTGTCTTGGAAAATATGTCGGGCAAGGCAGGCTTTACCGCCATGCGCCGCCGCGAAGCTGAACACAAAATTGAGGAAGTCGGCAAAGATCTGCGAGCCATGTTTAGCTGGCTGAAGAAAGCTTAAAAGCAACCTGTTTGCAGATCTTCATCTCTGAGAGCAGCGCATGATGCCTGCTCTTTTTTGTGATGGTTGTGGAGACAGTTGGGGATCAGTGTTTAGGGATCAGTGTCTGGGGATCAATATAGCTGTCGCCAGTCCAGTGAGCCCAAACCCTGTCCTCACCCGTTCAGCTACAGCCAGAACTACGGCTGCTCTAACTAGGAGTTTGGGCAAAATACTGCTGCACTGTGCGTTTTGAACGCTGTATTTCATAAGGCTGATAAAAATTATCTGGACTTGACGCTATTAAGAATCGCTAGCTAGATTGGGCCTATGTCTGATGGTGTTGGGAAAGTTCTGCAAGATGGTAAGTACAGTCTCGATCAAGAGTTAGGTCGAGGCGGTTTTGGCATTACCTACAAAGCCACCCATCACGCACTAGCGCAGGTTGTAGTCATTAAAACCGTTAATGAGCTAGTACAGCAGGATCCTCATTTCGTCAATTTTCAGCAGCAGGCGCAAGACGAAGCCAAACGGTTAGCCCTATGCACCCATCCAGGCATTGTCCGGGTGGTTGACTTTTTTGTAGAAGATGATCTGCCTTACATGGTCATGGACTACATCCCTGGTCAAACTCTCGATCGCCTGCTGTTTCCTGACCGGTGCTTACCTGAAGCGATCGCCATCCATTACATCCAGCAAGTGGGCTCTGCATTAAACGCCATCCATCAGCTTGGACTGCTGCATCGCGATGTCAAACCTCAGAACTTGATCCTACGGCAAGGCACAGATCAGGTGATATTAATTGACTTTGGCACCGCGCGCGAATTTTCTCCGGGTCTGGTGCAGACCCATACCAACATGCTGTCGGTCGGCTATGCCCCAATTGAGCAATACCTGCCCCGCGCAGAACGCACGGCTGCTACCGATGTTTACGGACTGGCCGCCACACTTTACACCTTGCTGACAGGGCAGGTGCCGATTGCCTCGCTTCTCCGAAACCACCAGGCTTTGCCGACTCCCCGCAGCTTGTGCCCTCATCTGAGTCCTGCAGTCAATCAAGCCGTCATGCGCGGCATGGCCGTAGAACCGCACCTGCGTCCAGCTAGCATCAATGAATGGTTAGCCCTGCTGCCCGATGCTCAAAAAGAAAGCCTAGCAGCCGATACTGTGCCGCCAGCTCACCTGCCTGAGCTAGCTCACTCGCCAGTTAGCCCCGCGATCGCTTTACAATCCCCCTACGATGCAACCATTGCCGCTACAGCAACTCCTACCGCTGTGATCAGCCCCGCCATTCAGCAGCCTAAGCGCCGCAGTTGGCTATTAGGGGGATTGGCTACCCTAACGGCGCTCGCTGGAGTGGGGTTTGTCTTATCTCAGTTTCAATCTCCTGCCCCATCTCCTATCCCATCTCCTCAAGTAGCGCCTGCCTCTAGTCCTACTAGTCCTACTGCTTCTCCAACCGCAGCCAACCGCTCTGCCGCCTCTCCAAGCTCACCCACCCCCTCTCCCTCAGCTGTCGCTTCTCCGGCTGCCCAGCAATCACCCGTCCCTACTGCTTCCCCTATCTCAGCTCCGGCTGCTCCGCTCCCATCTATACCCCTACAATCTGAGCCAGTCTCTGCTCCCAGCGCAGAGGCTGCACCAGTTCCGCCTGGACAGGATAGCGCCAGACAACAGCGAGAGGACGAAAAAGCCGCTAGAGAACAGCTGCGAGAACAAGGAAAGGAACAGAAACGAGAGCGGCAAAGAGAGAAGAAAAGGTAAACGAGCTGAATGCAGCTACTCGTGTTCTGTCAAGAAGATTCTGACGAGTCGAAGACCTTCAAAATTTAACCTTAATCAACTCCTTCTTTCAGAAAATTTGACGCAGGAAAATGGGTCTGCCGCGCAAATTAGCCCAACCTCCAGCTTTCAGCGACCCGTCAATAAATTTGACAGACCACTAGGCTGAGGCGATCGCCAAGGGCGGGCGATTCTGGCTCCAGGGTCTGGCTACCTCAATCTGAGCTGCCAGGGCAATCAGCGTTGCTTCATCCGCCGGACGTCCGACAATTTGTACTCCTAACGGTAAACCTTCGGGAGTAAACGTCCCTGTCGGCAAGGCGATCGCAGGCTGTCCCGTGGTATTGGCAACCGGACAAGGCGCGATCCAGCGAATTACTTTTTCTAGCGTTTCTGCAGGACTAAGGTTAGCCCATTCACCCACCCGGATGGTGGGATGCAGGTAAGTTGGCAGCAGGAGCGCATCATAGCGATCGAAAAAAGCCACAATTCGGCGGCTAGCCACCTGCAGCGCCCAAACGGCTTTCTGGTAGTCGCCTCCCGAATGGGACTGTTCATACAGCCATTGGTTCATCGGCTGCATTGCCTGGGGTGGCAAGCCGCAGGCACTGACTCCCGTGCGCCAAACCAGCGTGAAGGGTTCCACAATATCGGTTGTGCCTTCAGGAAAATCTGGCTCTACCTGATGACCCAAACTTTCTAGCAGCTTTGCCGTATCCAAAACAGCCTGAGCACAGCTGGCATCAGCTGCTCCAATGGGAGCGATCGCCGTACTAAAGGCAATCCGCAATGGTTTCACCCCTTGCTGGGCCGCAGTCAGCGCCCCTTGGACAAAACTGGGGTTGGGATCGGGCAGCCAATAAGGATCGCCAGTAATGTAGCCAGACATCACGTCCAGCAGGGCGGCTGCATCCGCCACTGTATGCGCTAGCGTGCCATGGGTGGCCAGTCCGTTGAGGGCATCCCCAATCGGCGCATAGGAAACCCTGCC
>DATNOY010000098.1:0-5938 GCA_036703495.1 Coleofasciculaceae cyanobacterium | reverse complement strand
GGAATACCATTTGGATATTGTCGGCTACAATGGCAGCAACCGTGGCGTCAGCTTCCGTCAAGGTTGTTGGAGAACTCAAGATCGGAGAGGGGTGAAGTGCTGGAAAAAGCTTCATAGAATTGGTAAACAACATAGTTCCCCCGCAATCGCCTAATTTTTTGCAAGCTAATCGTTGAGGAAGCTTGTACAGTGAGCCAGCATTCCTCAACGGCTTGTTAATTGAGCGAGTGGGCTAAGCAGTTTGAGCTGGAGCGGACTGGACTGGAGTAGCCTAGACTGGAGTAGCCTGAGCTGGAGCAGCTTGGGCTAAGGTTATCCAAGTCTCTGCACCTACAATCCCGTCCTGTTGTAATCCCATCACCTGTTGAAAAGTCAAGACGGCTGTTTCGGTGTCGTCTCCAAAGAAGCCTGTCACGGGTAGGTTAGCAGATCCTTCCAAATTGAGGATCTGCTGTAGGATTGCGACAGATAAACCCGAGGTTCCAGATTGTAAATTGGGAAGGTCATCAACAAGATTGGCGATCGCTGGATTAGCAGTCATGAGTATTTCCTCCATACTCTGATAAATGTTGATCTTGGGCGTTGTTTCTCGAGTGTTGAGGGGGAGCTTTAAGAAGAGTGTTTAATGCTCCCCAACGGGTGCTAATCCTAGTCGCCGATAGCTTGGAATTGAGCCAAAGCATTCCAGGTATCTGGGCCGACAATGCCGTCCTGTTCCAGACCTACAGCCTGTTGAAAAGTCAATACAGCTGTTTCTGTTTCAGTGCCAAAAAAGCCAGTTACGGGCAAGTTTGCGCCATAGCCTTCTAGAATAAGCAACTGCTGCAAAATCGTGACTCCTAAGGTGGAGAAACCTTCCTCAAGGATGGGCATGTCATTGATCAGGTCTGCAGCTGTAGTGATGGTAGAGAGAGTCATGAGTGTTTCCTCTTTTGATCTAAGAACTTTCTAAAAATTGGTTGTTGCAACTGTTGAGCAACTGAATTGAGTATGCAACTTCTGACCCTGTAAGAGAAGGCATTTTTGATCAGTTAAGCAAATGCGACTTCTGATCCTGTAAAAGAAGACATTTTTGACCAGTTAAGCAATTGTGGTCTACGAAAGTTGAGTCTGGATCTCAACCCATGTTAGGTACCTGTAGCCATCCTAGATCGGTGATAAGAAAACCTGGAGGGGAGTTCTACCGCTGTTTTTAATACAGGTGAGGAGAATTTTAGCGCTGAGTAAAACATGAGATTTAGCTCATGCTCATTCAAAAAGGTGCTTTGATAACTTTTGCAAAATTCTCACGTTATCTCCGGATATCTATTCATCTCTTGGAAATCCTAAAGCAATAGTCTCTATGAGTTCACCAGTTCTAAAGCTTTGGGGTATTTAAGGCGTCTTAGGCGGCTTCTATGACCAGCTCTTTTAGATTTCTAGGCATAACCCTTCTGACATCAAGCTTCTGCGAGCTAGCGCATTTTTAATCTTGACAGTGATAATTGCAAATTTTTTAAGGGGATAATTATTAAAATGCTGAATCGCTCTTTACTTAAGTTCATCCCTGCCCGGTTCTATCAATACTTGAATATTTTGGTGCAGGTTAATCTGGAAAATCAGAATTTAGCGATTCCGTTGGATGCCAATGGCGGCATTGAGAATATCTTTTGGAAAAAATTGTGGAGAGCTGAAGTCATCAAAAGCTTGATGCATCCATCAGATGGAGTTTTTATTGATGTTGGTGCCAACATTGGCCAAACTCTATTAGACCTGCGTTTAACTCACCCTAAAGCTCGCTATATTGGCTTTGAACCAAATGTCAATTGTGTCAACTATTTGCAAAAACTGATCCAGTCTAATAATCTTCAAAACTATCTGATCATCCCTGTCGGTTTATCTGAAGCAAACCAGGTTTTGCCCCTCTATCGCCAGCAGGGTCTTCTGATAGATTCAGGAGGGACAATCCTCTCGAACTTGCGACCTCAAAAGCCTTGTGAGGTTGACTTTGTCCCTTGCTTTAGATTTGATGACGTCTGGCAGACTTTAAAGATAAACGATATTGATTTTGTGAAAATTGATGTTGAGGGAGCGGAGCTTGAAGCATTAATTGGAATGAAAACAAGCCTACAAGAGTACCGTCCTCTTATTCTTTGTGAAGTACTCTTTACCTCGGCAGATGCTGATCTCTCAGCTCAGAAATTGCGAAATGATCAACTCATGCAATTGCTGACTAATATGAATTATGAGGTTTTTCAATTAATTAAATCTGGTGACGAGACTCGAATCGTCGATACCAAGAAAGTTGAAGGTTTTCCTTCAGCTTATTGGAGTATGGAGAACCAAGCGCTTTGCGATTACCTTTTTATACCTGAAGAAAAAAGGGCGCAGGCATTGAATGGTCTACTTTCTGGAAGACGAGCCTAGACGGATTGCCTTTGAAAGCTAAGGCTGGTAGATTCAATAAGATCTGGAATTACACTGTCTGAGACTTGGCTGTATAGGTTCAGTGTGGCGAGCCATCATCAGACACAATCTCCATCGTTCGCTCTATTGCCTGAGTGACTTTGCGACCTGCTGTGTACTGATCCAGATCTATAGCAGCCCTACTTGATTTGTGGAATGGTTTGTGAAAGGCGCAGCCTACCCTTCACAAACCATTTAGGCTTGCTATATTTCATTCTCAGTAGGTTTTTAAGTGTGTTGAGACTACCTGAATTCTCCAGAGATTTACGACAGGGATGTTTCTATTTGCAAGCTGCCTGCATAAACAGAACCGTCGAATCCGTCGATGCTTTTCTGATATTGGAAGAGTTGGGCTGAGCCATACTGATCGTTGGCTTTCACTTTGCCGTAATCGAAGTCAAAAATTCGGTACTTTAATCCATCTACTTCTAGGTAATATCCCTCTTTGTGGGTATGAAGGACTCCGGTTCGTCTATCTAAGCTCATTAGCATTTTGTCTGGAGGAAGAGTTTCAGCCCTACCTTTCCTCACTCTACTCCCAAAATCTCAGATAATTTGCTTTGGGAAGCTCTATGTTGAGAAAAGGCGAAAGATTACGGTATTTAGAGCTGAAACTTAATCTTTGCCTGGGTTGGGTTTCAGGCTGTAATCCGACCTGCGATTAACTAATCGTACCCATTGTTCTTCAGGCGGGCACTGCTTCCCTCTCCTGCTCACACCTCTTTTGGGATTGCTATATAGCAGTCCTGTTTGATGGGTGAAAATTTGTAGTGCGGGCATCTTGCCTTCAACCCAGCGCGAGCGAGACGTTTAGGCGATGCCCACGCTATGCGGACGCACGGCAGGGAAATTTCACCACTGATTTGGGATTGCTATATAACTAAAAATATCTTTCCAGTTGCTAGGCTTAAGTGCCATGAACCATCCCGAAAGCATCAACACTCTGGATCCGGGCAGCGTTGTCTCAGTACGTGGCAGCGTGATTGATGTTCACTTTCCCAAACAGCTGCCGGAGCTACGTAGCCAGCTGCAAACGGGAGATGAGGGACAGGTAGTGATTGAAGTGGTTGCCCATCTCAACGCTCAAACGGTTCGAGGGATTGCCCTCACCTCGACTGCCGGATTGGCGCGTGGGTCACCTGTAATTGATACCGGGCATCCGTTGCAAGTGCCCGTCGGCAAACAATTGCTAGGTAGAATGTTCAACCTGTTTGGTGAGGCGATCGACGGACAAGGGCCGGTCAAACACGGTGAGTGGCGATCGATTCATGCGAATCCGGTGGCGCTGGCAAACCGGGCCACCACATCAGAGATACTGGCAACTGGGATTAAAGCGATCGATGTGTTAGCCCCACTGGAACGTGGTGGAAAAGCAGGACTGCTCGGCGGAGCCGGGGTGGGCAAAACCGTGCTGATTACCGAAATGATTCACAACATGGTCAGGCAGCACGCTGGCGTCAGTCTGTTCTGTGGCATTGGGGAACGCTGCCGGGAAGCCCAAGAGCTATATCAGGAGATGCAGTCTACGGGGGTGCTGCCGAATACGGTGATGATTTTTGGGCAAATGAATGAACCGCCCGGTGCCCGGTTTTGGGTAGGTCATGCGGCGTTGACGATCGCAGAATATTTTCGCGATACCGCCCGTCAAGATGTGCTGTTACTGATTGATAATATTTTCCGCTTTATTCAAGCCGGATCGGAGGTGTCGGGGTTGATGGGACAACTTCCCTCACGAGTGGGCTATCAACCGACGCTAGCGACGGAACTGGCGGCCCTTGAGGAACGGATTTGCAATACTGCCATGGGTGCAATCACCTCAATCCAGGCGGTGTATGTGCCTGCCGATGACTTTACAGATCCTGCCGCCGTGCATACGTTTTCTCATCTGTCTGCTTCGATTGTGCTGTCACGCAAACGGGCCAGTGAGGGCTTCTTTCCGGCGATGGATTTACTGCAATCGGGATCAAAAATGTTGACTGCCTCAATTGTTGGCGAACGGCACTACCGCATCGCTCAGGCTATTCGCCAAACCCTGGCCAACTATGAGGAACTGAAAGATATCATCGCCATGTTGGGTTTAGAGGAGCTTTCTGCAGCAGATCGGCAGATTGTGGATCGCGCCCGTCGCCTGGAGCGGTTTCTGACGCAGCCCTTTTACTCGACTGAGCAATTTACGGGCTTGCCGGGAAAGTTAGTGGATTTGGACGCAGCGTTAGAAGGATGCGATCGCATTCTCCAGGATGAATTCTCCAAGTATCCAGAGAAAGCGCTCTACATGATTGGCACGATTGATCAAGTCAAACAAGATGAAGTCAACCCATGAAACTTAAGGTGCTTTTACCGACGCAAATTCTGTTAGCAGAAACCGTGAGCAAAATCACGGCAGAAGCCGAGAATGGCAGTTTTTGCCTGCTGCCGCGCCACATTGATTTTGTTACTGCTCTAGTACCGGGATTATTATCATTTGTCACAACCGACGGGCAAGAACACTTTCTGGCAGTCGATGAAGGTATTCTGGTGAAATGTGGGACACAAGTGCTGGTATCGACGCAACATGCGGTACGGAGTCCCGATCTAGGTCAGTTGCAACAAACGATTGAACAACAGTTTCGGATATTGGACGAGCGCGAAAAGCTGACTCGATCGGCATTGTCAAAGCTAGAAGTCAATCTGATTCGCCGGTTCGTTGCCCTGGGGGATGAATGAACAGTGACAAACCACCCAAAACTAATCATCGGAAAATTCGGGCAGGCTTTACCCGACAGGTTGGCGCGAAAGAAGCCCGTAAGCTAAGAGCTAGACAAGAGAAGAACCCGGATCTATGGTTTGGCTTGGGGTTGCTGGGATTGATTGGCTGGTCGATCGTCGTGCCCACGCTACTTGGTCTAGCATTGGGAGCCTGGATTGATGGGCAGTTTCCTAGTCGCTTTTCCTGGACAATCATGCTGATGGTGGCAGGATTAGGGATGGGGTGTCTGAATGCTTGGAAATGGGTCGAGCGTGAACAGGCAAAGATGTCCCGCCCGCACAGTCAGCCGCCCATAGAATCGCCGCCGCTGCCCGAAGCGCTTAACGGAGAATCTCACCATGAGTAATCTGCTGCTCCTGCCGTTAACGGGGCTGGTGGGACTGGGGCTAGGCTACCTCTACTTTGGGGGACTGTGGCTAACCGTTCGAGGGCTACCAACTGCGCAAAACCCAGTTTTGTTAACCCTTCTGAGCTTTTTGGGACGCAGTGGCGCAGTTGGGATGGGCTTGGGGCTGATTGCAGCCAGCACCCAGAATGCTGCCCCCCTGCATCTGCTGGCATGTCTAGTGCCCTTCTTTTGGAGCCGCAACCGGCTGATTCAACGGTTGCAGCCTCGTCTAGCGAGAAGATAACCCCAAACCTGTGACCTCGTTACCCCGATCGCCCCACGATGCACATCAGTCCTGACACCATCATCTTCTGGCAATCGGGATCATTCGTTCTGAGTGCAACCCTCTTGTTTAC
>DATNOY010000097.1:0-4662 GCA_036703495.1 Coleofasciculaceae cyanobacterium | reverse complement strand
AGGACAAGGAAGTGTGGGGACTGCACCTCTCCAGCCAGGAGTCTAGCTAGGAGTCCAGCCAAGGATTCCACGCGCACCCCGTCTCATCTGGATGAGGACTGCTATAGCGGTTTGCACTCGACTAAAGCCAGATTATTTTTTGAAAGCCTCGCGGAGCGAGGCTTTCAAAAAATAATCTGTACTTGACTCAGTTGAAAATTGCTATATATCTATGGTTTTATGGCACAGCAGTCGGGATTTGTTGAGCCAAACGGTTTTTGAGGTCTGCCATCAGATCATTGTCATTACGATGAGCTTCCCAAGTTCCAAAAAATGAGCGACCGATACTCCAAGTGCCCTGCATGAAGTTGGCATCTTCAGAGAGCGCTCCACTGTAGTGAATTACAGCATGCAAGCCTGTCAGATAGCGCTTGGTAAATCGGATGCTGCGTCCAACTACTTCTCCACTCACCTGGGCTTCCCCTAAGTAATCATCATCCAGAATGCTGCCGCTGAGGCTATTGCCGCCTTGAACTAAGGTTGCCTCAAACCGAGTGGGCAGCCCCTCTTGCCAATAGGTGCCTAACCAAGTTCCGCTCACATCGGACATAGCTCATCCTCACTCCATCCAGGTTAGGCACTGCTGCATTTGCTGGTGCATCGTATCGCGATCGGCATGATAACGACGACCATGCCCCGGCAGCACCCACTCAAAAGAGTAATTTGCCAGCTTGCGCATAGATTGGGTCAGTTCTGTCCAGGAGTACCAGCAGGCCCGTCGGAAAGCGAAGAGGTGGTTAAGTTTGGCTGACCAGGATAGATGGTCGCCTGTAAACAGAAATTGATTTGCGTAGAGCAGGACGGTATGTCCCTTCGTGTGACCCGGAACTGGAACAATCAGCAAATCTGGAGCGAGTTGAACCGGATCAGAGCCTGAAAGTTGGATCTCAACCTCGCGGGTGCTGCTGGTAACGTCGGCACTATGGAGGATGCGATCGCAGCCGAAGTGTTGATGAAACTTTTGGTGATCGGCAACATCATCTCGGTGGGTCAGGTAAAGATAGCGAATGCCGCCCAATTCCTCTAGGCGCTTGGTCAAGGGAGGCGTAAAGCGTGGTGAATCTACTAACACATTGCCAGCTTCGCGCAGAATCAGGTAGCTGGCGGCTCCATAGGAATTTTCGGCATGGTAGCCGCAGTGATAGACAGGATCAGCGACTACAATTGGAAAACTTTCCTGTACCTGCTTGATGTCTCTTGGTTTATCTACCGTACCAATAGAAGCCGTAGGACAGGACAAAAGTGCTTGCAGGGCATGTAAACGCTCGACCTCAGTGGCAGGTTGGTGATAGACAGCCGATTGGTCGCCCATGGCGGAGAACACCTCTGGAGCCATCCAGCGACAAGTATCGCAATCAATGCAGGTGAGATCGACGTAAAGATCACCGGGGACATTTTCGGAGCGACGTTGATCAAGGTGTGCCATTTTATCCCTCCTGAAGTGAAATCTGGAGTGAGGTACAGCTAAAGCCCAACTTCTGGGATCTCCTCCAGGGTAGCAATTGTCCCTAGGCGATCGCGTCTGGGCTCGCGTTGGCAGCGCAGCGCAAACGTACAGGCTTCGCAGTTGGCATCTGATGGAACTTGTGGAAAAGGTAGATTAACAGCTTGATATTGCTGTAAGTAACCTGTAAGTTGGCGGAGTAGATCTGCAAGTTCCTGGTAAACCTGCTGATGTTGGGACTGGCTGTAAGAGAATTTTAAGCATTCTGGTTTTAGCGTCTGTCCTTGTTTCGCCTGGACAAACCAGTAAGTCATCGAAATTTGTTCGGGCAAATAATGGCTGGTTTCGGCTAGCACAAAAGGATAGAGGCGCGTTTGCCAATTGTGAGCCAGCCCATCAGATTTTTGGGGACGAGGATAAGTCTTCCAATCGAGAATTTGGGCCTGCTGTTCGTCTAGTATCAGCAAATCGTAGATTACAGTGAACCAATAGCCTTGAAACTGCAGCGATCGCTGATGCTCACTTTGACGGCAGGTTGTGGGATGCGGTTGAAACAGTTCCGGTACAGATTGAACAAAAGTATCGACTAACTCATGAATTTGCTGATCGGCGGGATCAAATTCTGATTCTATCGGGTTAAACCGTAATCCTAACTCTTGCTGCTGCATCCGCAAATGAAAGCGATTTCCCCAGGTAAAATGCTTTTGCTGAGCAGAGGCGATGGGCACATTCAACTGATCTAAATAAATATGTTGAAACTTGCGGGGACAGGTCGCAAACAGGTTAAGCAATCCTTGAGAAAGATGGAGCATGTCCTGTCTTACCTTACTTTAGTCAAGACAAATACACTGCCCTGATTGCCGCGCCCAATGCGCAGGTCATCGTCTAAATAGGTGATATCCAGCCAACCTTTTTGGTCGCGATTTGTGATGCTGAAGTCGATCGCCTTCAAGGGGGTGCCTGACGCGATTTGTTGGATAAAGTCCTCAGCTGACTGATAGCCGACGAGACGCTGCAAACCAATGATCGATCGCTCAAAGTTGACTTTGACCCGCTTTTCTGAAACGGGCTGAAAATTTGCCGAAACGCTCACCAACCCTTCTAAGTAGGGTAAGCCGTAGATTTCAGCAATATTGTAAATCTTGCTCGCTTCTGTCTGAATATATTGGTAGATTTGCCCCAGTTTGAACAGGGGCAGCTGATCAATCCCTAGCAATTCTCGGCTAGTGGTGTAGAGCAACCGCCAGTTACCGTGCAATGTGTCTAGAGCTTCTAGGGGGCGAGGGGTGGGATTATAGTCTTCGAGTTGGGAGACAGCAGAGAGAATAGCCTGTCGGTCAGGCTCGGAGGCTAGTAAACCGCGATTTTTGCCTGCGATCGCTTCTAATAAAGCCGTCTTACCCAGCATATTTGCTCATCTCCGCTTTACACTAAATATTAGGCGCTCTATGGGGTCAAGATACAGCTTTAGTTCTGTTTTAGATAAAGTTCTGTGATGGAACTTTCTAGAAGGGGCGATCGACAGTTACTCTTGACAGGTTAGAAAAAGTAAGATAACACTATCCAGAGGATTGCAGTGTCCGAGGAATTAGAAATCTTTCTTACGGATCGTCTACCTCATCTGGATCGAGCGTCTACACAAAAGTTAAACAAAATAGAGAAACTATTTCAGGCTGAACATGCATAATCCTGCATTATACGAAGTTCCTCGTAGCCAACCCGCTCCGGTAATCCCGCCTCAGCGAGATGCGTCTATTCTGGATTGGCTAGAAGGAACAGGTCGTTTGCTATCGCGAGATGCAACTTTGGGTTACGACTATCGTGACGATGAAGAAGAAATCAATGCGCTGATGGCTGGAGAGGATAATTCCTTCGAGATTGATGACGATGATGATGACGATGCTCTTGATTTAGATGATTAAACTTCATATATTCTTCATAGAGATTTGTCATCCGGACTCATTTCAAACTTTGGTAAAGGTTAGACAAACTTTGATTTAGGCTAACTGGGTTTCCGAAGAATGGCTAAATGCCGGTGTAGTGTGTGGTGTGGAGTGGAGTGACTTAAACGTGGATGCCAAATTAATTCCGGATAGACAGATAGGTCTTTCGGGTAACCATCTATTTCTGACCCTAAGTGCAGGTCTCAGCATTGCTTCATTAGTATTGGACTGGTTTGCAGGACGAACCTTGTTTTCAGGTCTAGGATTGACCTTGCCGCTCGTGGTTTCTGGGTTGTTGGCGGCCGGAGCAGGCTTTTGGATCGTGCCGATCCTGCGAAATCTGAAGGCAGGGCAAGTGATTCGCCAAGATGGGCCTCAGGCGCACCTGAAGAAAGCAGGCACGCCGACGATGGGAGGTATCTTTTTTGTCCCGGTTGCTGTGCTAGTAGCTTTGCTGTGGACCCGATTTGCTCCTAGCGTGGTGGCTGTCTCAGCTTTAACCCTCGCCTATGGCGCAATCGGCTGGTTAGATGATTGGCAAATTCTGCGGCGCAAGTCTAATAAAGGCATTTCTCCAAAGCTGAAGCTAGCACTCCAAATTGGCTTCGGAATTCTGTTTTGTCTGTGGATGTTCTGGACTCAGCCCGTTGGCATCACCACATTACTTCTACCTTTTGGCTTATCGCTGCCGCTAGGGGCATTATTCTGGTTGCTGGCTGCTTTTGTGCTGGTTGCAGAAAGCAATGCAACTAACCTGACCGATGGAATAGATGGACTGGCAGGCGGCACAGCTGCGATCGCCCTCTTGGGTTTAGGAGCTTTGATTGCACCCACCTCACCGGAGCTGATGGTTTTCTGTGCTTGCCTGAGTGGAAGTTGCTTGGGTTTCTTGGCGCACAATCACAACCCTGCCCGAGTCTTCATGGGGGATACAGGTTCTTTGGCGTTGGGCGGTGCTTTGGCAGCGGTAGCGCTTCTAAGCCACTCTTTGTTTGGCTTACTGATCCTCAGCGGCATTTTCTTAGTGGAAACGCTTTCAGTAATTGCTCAAGTCACCTATTACAAAGCCACTAAGGATGCCAATGGTATTGGTAAGCGGTTGTTTAAGATGGCTCCTCTACACCACCATTTTGAGCTAACCGGCTGGTCAGAAACTCAGGTTGTTTCTCGTTTCTACATCGTTGGCGGGCTGCTAGCTGTCTTTTGCTTACTGGGTCATTGATGAGTCATTAATTT
>DATNOY010000096.1:0-4994 GCA_036703495.1 Coleofasciculaceae cyanobacterium | reverse complement strand
GATCGAAGGTAGGCTGTTTGCCTTTCACTATAGCGATTGAGCGCCTTGCGGAATAAGGATTCCTTGTTGCCAAAGGTGGCATAGAGACTCGGACGGTTAATGCCCATCGCCTCAGTTAGATCCGTAAGGGATGTTCCCAGGTACCCCTTGCGCCAGAACACTTGCAAAGCTTGCTCTAAAGCTTCGTCGATATCAAAAGCGCGAGGACGCCCTTGCCCTCTATGAGACTTTCTTGTTTCCATACCTTTCAGTATAAAACTTCCTTGACAACAAGATTTCATCATGGGATGCTTTCTGTACCGATCGGTAAATAAATGGAAGTTGGTAACGTTATTCAGAAAAATCACCATGTCGCAGAAACTCTTGGAAAAAGTTGCACTCATTACAGGTGGCACTAGCGGCATCGGTCTTGCTACTGCTAAGCGCTTCGTTGCTGAAGGTGCGTATGTCTTCATCACGGGTCGTCGTCAAGCTGAATTGGATGCTGCTGTGAATGCGATCGGTAAAAACGTCACTGGCGTTCAGAGCGATGTCTCTGTTCTTGCAGACCTCGATCGCCTTTACACCAGGATTGAGCAGGAGAAAGGTCGCCTTGATATCATCTTCGCCAACGCTGGAGGTGGGGGAGTTGCCCCGCTTGGAGCAATCACTGAGGAAGACTTTGACAAAACGTTTAACATCAACGTCAAAGGGGTGTTGTTTACCGTGCAGAAGGCGCTGCCACTGCTGCCAGAGGGTGCTTCCATTATTCTGAACGCCTCGACTGCTTCGACTGCGGGTACTCCAGCCTTCAGCGTTTACAGCGCCACTAAAGCCGCCGTTCGAGCGTTTGCTCGAAATTGGATACTCGACCTCAAGGAACGCAAGATTCGAGTAAATGCTATTAGCCCTGGTGTGGTTCCGACTCCGGGTTACGATCATCTGGGACTGAGTAATGAGCAATTAAAGGCATTTGTGGATAGCCAAGTCGTCAACATCCCACTGGGACGAGTTGGTACACCCGATGAGATTGCCAAAGTCGTTATCTTTCTTGCTTCAGCCGATAGCAGCTTTGTGAACGGCATTGAGTTGTTTGTCGATGGCGGTATGACACAGATTTAAAGTCCATAAGGAGTAAGAACGACTGTGTTTTTCCGCCTGAAGGGGCTTATCTCACGAGCACACTGAAAAACATGGAGTTCCATCTACTTGATAATGAACATTTTGCTCTGGAAGAAGATGGAGATGCGATCGCAAACCATATCGCTCAATTTCTCACATCACGGCTGCAACCCATTTTTGCTTAATCAACGCCATTCATGAGCGCTTGTTCAATTTGAGTTAGCAGTTTGAGCCTTTCACACAAATTACCTACTAGCAGGAACTCTCATGACACAAACTCTCTGGTTGCTTGGCACTCGTTTGACGATCGTCGCGGATCACACGACAACTGGTGGTCAGTACGACCTGATCGACGGCTACCTCCCACTTGGCGCACAGACTCCTCCCCATCGCCACACGCGCTATTCCGAACAACTCTATGTGGTGGAAGGTGAGTTCACGGTTTGGAAAGGTGAGAACAAAGCAGTGTTAGGCGTGGGTGAAAGCATCTTTATTCCGCCTAATACAGTCCATGTCGTCGCTGTGCTCAGCGATAAACCAGGTCGTATGTTGGCTGTTGCTGCACCCAGTGGCTTTGCTCGGTTGATTGAAGCCACTGGGACAGTAGATGAGACAGAAGCAACAGACATGGCGCTGTTTGAACGTATTTCTGCCGAGATTGGTGACGAAATTTTGGGACCGCCCGGAACCCTACCCTCTGCATGATTGGCTTGACGCGCATGGTTCGTGATCTCGTTGTGCTTTCACGGGTTACAGGTGTCTTTGTCAACTACATGCGTACGCTAGATGCAAACTATCCCCAATGAAACGATATAAATGTCCGGTCTGTGGTCATATTTATGATCCAGCAGAAGGCGATCTAAAGTCTGGAATTGCTCCAGGAACAGCCTTTGAGGATTTGCCGGAAGATTGGAAATGTCCAGTCTGCCGCACGAAGAAGGCAAAGTTTCAACCCGTGCAACCACAGGCAGTTTAGCGGCTTGTATCGTAGGCAATGCGTAAAACAGAGACTTAACGTTAAGTAAGTTGAGCCATTTAGAAATGTACTGGCAGGGAGTTATACCGCTGTGTCCCCTTGCTCGATCTTGTAGGAGAGCGATGCCAGAGATCCACACAGTGCAGACTAAGCATGACCGGAACGGTGGGGAGTTTTTATCGCTTCCTCCCCTTTATTGCTACCAACGGCAGGCGAAACCTTGCATCAGAGCGGTCAGAGGTGGCGATCGCCGAGGTCATATCCACGACATGATCAACAAACACAAAAGAGCGCGCGCCATGAACAGTTCTACTCTTAAAAAGTTCATTCGCCTACTTCTGCTCGCAACCCTCTCATTGGGAGTCATTCTCGTTACGTCCTTAGGAATCATCATGAACCCTACCAGCGCCCAAGACAGCAAGCCCACCGTTGTTCTTGTTCACGGGGCATTTGCAGAATCTTCCAGTTGGAACGGTGTGTTGACCCGGTTAATCACAAAAAATTACCCGGTGGTCGCCGTTGCCAATCCCCTACGCGGAGTCAAGAACGATGCAGATTACGTTGCCACCGTTCTCAAGAGCATTGAAGGTCCGATCGTGCTGGTCGGACATTCCTACGGAGGTTCCGTGATTACCAATGCAGCCCAAGACAATCCTAATGTGACCGCACTGGTCTACGTTGCTGCGTTTGCTCCCGATACAGGCGAGACTGCCGCCGAACTTTCAGGGCGTTATCCCGGCAGTACGCTGGGGTCCGCACTTGCACCGCTGGTCACCTTACCCGATGGTGGTAAGGATCTCTACATTCAGCAGGACAAATTCCACGCTCAGTTTGCGGCGGATGTACCTGTTGCAGAGACAAAGCTGATGGCTGGCACCCAGCGACCGATCACGGAAGCCGCGCTCAATGAGAAATCCGGTGCTGCTGCATGGAAGTCTATTCCGTCCTGGTTCATTTATGGCGATCTCGACTTGAACATCCCAGCAGCGGTGAACGCTTTCATGGCTGATCGTGCCAACTCAAAGGAGACCGTTGCCGTGGCTGGTGCATCCCATGTGGTGATGATTTCCCACCCAGATGCCGTTACTAAAGTCATTGAACACGCGGCGATCGCCCAGTAAAAAAGTGTGAACCTATCGCATACTCAATCGCCTGGGCGTATTCAAAAATTGCCGCCGCATCAGAAAGATGAGGGCGGCATAAAATAATTCTTTTGGTTGTAAATACTTCAGGTGCTTGTAACACGACTAACATCCAATCATCGTTGCAATCGATAAGCTTTTGGTGTTGTTCCAGTGAGTTGTCGAAATTGTTTACTGAGATGGCTATGACTGTTAAATCCACAAATCAATGCAATGTCTGAGATTGAGCGATCGCCCTCTTTCAACAACTGCTTTGCCCGTTCAATCCGTTGCTGAAGCAAATACTGATAAGGGGATGTGCCGATCGCCTGCTTAAACATATGGCTGAAATGAAATTGGCTCATATCCAACAACGCAGCTAAATCTGCCAATTTGATGTCGTGATCCAGATGGTCATTAATGTAGTCTAGGACTTGTGAAAGTTGACGCTGAGGTAATCCACCTTTATACACGGGTACTGGAGGCTTAGTTGCGGCGTATTGTCTGAGTAAATGAACCGCCAGCACATTGTTCAGCGATTCAATGTAGAGCCGACTTGAGTCCTCCTGTTTGAGTTCAGTCAGCAGCAGCGTCCCAATCGCCTCAAGCTGAGGATCACGAGTCTGAAATATGGGCAAGAGTTCCAGGCGATCGGGATTTCTGTTAATGGTTTCTTTAGCAACAGTCTGGATGAAACGAGACGTAATCCGATTCAGCAAGAAGCGATCGTCACCATCCCAACGAGAAAAGAACGGGACTTGGGCAGGCATGATGGAAATGTCTCCTTTGCCGTACAGCCCCGCGTAGGCTTTGTCTCCCTGAACTTGCAGCAGGTGAACTGGACGCGATGCAAAAGATGGATAAATTGCGTGTTCGTCGCCCTGCTCAAACCTCGATTCGCCCGCAGGTGGCTGGTATTGCTCAACCAGAATGTTTTCCCAACCCTGTTCTCGACTTGATAGAACGGGCAAGTGAATACATTCAAGCTGGCGATTAGCAGAGGCTTTCATGATACGAACCCAATGCATCTAGTTTTGATTGTATCTATATCGAGGGATTCTCACCATACTCTTGAACCTGACCGCAAAATTGTGATAGGTGCACAAGAATTAGATAGTTAGGTATTGCTCGTTTTCCTAAGCTGGAAGAGTCATTGATTCAGTAGGATAAGGAATAATGAGGCTACTTATTTTTGGCTCAACGGGAAGTATCGGTCGCCCACTGGTTGAGCAGGCGCTAGAACAGGGACACCTCGTTACGGCGTTTGCCCGCAATCCTGCAAAACTCGACATCCAACACCCAAATCTAAAAGTTGTTCAAGGCGATGTTCTGAATGCCGCATCTGTAGAGCAGGCAGTACAAGGTCAAGATGCCGTGCTATGTGTTCTCGGCTCAGGTCGGAAGGGCACGATCCGCTCCGAGGGAACACGACAGATTATTCAGGCAATGGAGAAGGCAGGTGTCCGACGGTTGATCTGCCAGACAACACTTGGGGCAGGAGAGAGCTGGGAGAATCTAAACTTTTTCTGGAAATACATCATGTTTGGAGCTTTCTTACGGGAGGTGTTCCTCGATCATGAACGGCAAGAAAACGAGGTTAAGCAGAGCCATCTGGATTGGACGATCGTGCGTCCCGGAGCCTTTGTCAATGGCGGTCGCACAGGTAATTACCGACACGGCTTTCCCAGCACTGACAAGACCACAAAACTCAAAATCTCCCGCGCTGATGTTGCTGACTTTCTATTGCAGCAATTGACGAGTGATTTATATGTTTACAAAACCCCAAGCTTATCTTA
>DATNOY010000095.1:0-7005 GCA_036703495.1 Coleofasciculaceae cyanobacterium | reverse complement strand
TGCGATTACCATGGCTCGTCTCGTCAATGAGACAATCATGAAGTTGGGGAGTAAAGTCTTGTTCCCATCCTACTCCGAGCTGATTCGGGAACGCCCAGAGCAGCTTTACGCTACACTGCGAAAGACCCGTCTTTTCCTGATTGCAGGCAGCTGGGTTGCATCCTTGTTCCTGATGGTGTTTGGAGAACAACTCATTACCTTCCTCTATGACGATCGCTATACCCAAGCAGGATGGATGCTCAAAGTTCTCCCCATCAATTCATTGGTTGGAGTCCTCATCTTTACCTACGACAACGCTTTGATGGCAATGGGTAAAACGTTGACGATGACCAACCTTCTGGCGGTTCAGGTAGGAATAGAGCTAACATCAATGATCGTAGGGGGCTACTTGTGGGGTGAAAGCGGAGTCATTATTGGGATATCTTGCTTCGCTTGGATTCTTTATCCTCTAAAAGCTATTTTCTTTGCTCGTCTCTCTATCTGGCAACCCGAAGTTGATCTGCCAGTCATTGCTCTGGCAACCGCAGTGGTGTCAGCCTTATACTTCTTCAACTTCTTTAGCTAGTTCATATCCTGGTTTAACGCTTGCTCATATAGTTCCTGATCCATAAGTTCTCTTGAAATTTTCAGTTAGATTCCAATGAGTCAAAAGCCCTTAGTCTCAGTCTTAATGCCAGTTTATAATGCTGGGCGCTACGTTGCTCAAGCGGTAGAAAGTATTCTGTCCCAGACTTTTGAAGATTTTGAGTTTATCATTTTAGATGATGGTTCAAAGGATGCATCACTGAAGATCTTGCAGGAGTATGCGGGTAAAGATAAGCGGATTCGCCTCATCAGCCGGGAGAATAAAGGCGTTATCCGAACCAGGAACGAGTTGCTAGAGCAGGCAACGGGCGAATTTGTTGCAGTCATGGATGCCGACGATGTGGCTTTGCCTGAGCGTTTTGCCCTACAAGTCGAGTTTCTCAACGCCAACCCTAACGTTGTTTGTGTTGGAGGTGCCCATGAGTTAATTGACGAAAAGGGACGGTTTTTGACGCGGCTGCCGCTTCCTGAACATGACAAACAGATTCAGCAATTGGCGCTAGCAGGGCACGGGAGTATTTGCAATCCCTGTGCAATGATTCGCCGATCTGCGCTGCTAGAAATTGGCGGATATGACGAGACTCTGGCCTGCGCCGAGGATTTGGATGTATGGCTCAAACTGGGTGAAATTGGCGCGCTAGCCAATCTTGAACACACAATTTTGAAATATCGGTTGCTCAAGAGTTCTATCAGTGAAAAAAATGGGGTTTTGCAGCGTCAGGCTGCCAAAGAGATTTGTGAAAGAGCTTGGTTGCGGCGAGGGATTGAAGGACATTTTGAGGCAGAAGAACCTTGGCGTCCCACTAAAGATGCTGCGTCTCAATATCGCTTTATGCTTCAGTATGGCTGGTGGGCTTTCAACAGTGGACATCGTTGGACGGCCAGTCTTTATGGAATGAAGGCGATTACAGCCCTTCCTTTCGCAGCAGGAGGTTGGAAGCTGTTGACTTCTTCTATCTTGAAGCCACTACCAAGGGTTGCTCAAAAAGCTTGACCAAAAGCTTGACCAAAAGTTTCTAATAAGGTTCCTAACGGAGAACAATCATGAAAAAGCGTGTGATTGCTATTGGACTGGATGCGGCTGATTATCGCGTCATGGAAAAGTGGATGGATCAGGGACATCTCAAGAACCTGAGCCAGCTTCGCAGCCAAGGAGCCTACGGGCATCTGACTAATACGGTTACTTACTGTGATCAAGTCAGAGAAACCTCTATTACTGAACGACTCTGGGCAAATACTTGGACTGGATGCACCAACAACAAGACGGGTTACTGGGGGATTGAAAAGTTTTATCCAGAATCCTATGAAATGAGCCTTGATATTAGAGGAGCCTATGATTTCAAGGAGTATCCACCCTTCTATGGACTGATGGAAGATCGCCGTGTCATCCTGTTTGATCTGCTGTCTGCTTCGCTGTATGACAAGGTTAATGGGTTGCAAATTCTAGGCTGGGGCGGTCACTTCCCCGCAACAGACAATTGCTCTAGTCCTCCTGAACTTCTACCAGAGATCATTCAGAAGTATGGTGAGCATCCAGTGTTTTACAAAGATGCTGGGTTCTGGTGGGATAAGGAGTATGAAGAGTGGGTTGAAAAGGGAATTAAGGATGCCGTCGCCACCCGTTCCGAGATCATTCGCGACTTGATGAAGCGGCAAGATTGGGATCTGTTCTTAACCACGTTCGGTGAGACCCATAGTGCAGGGCACAATTTCTGGTATCTCAGCCAGCCAGATCACCCTCTGTATGCTCATTTCAGAAATGATAATGACCCTGCTAAAGATCCCATGCTGGCCTGCTATGAAGCGGTAGACCATGCGGTTGGAGAGATTCTTGCTGAGGCTCCTGAGGATGCCTACGTATTTGTCTATGCAGTTCACGGCATTGCTGCTAATAATACGGATCTATTTAGCCTGGTCTTTTTGCCTGAACTACTCTATCGCTTCAGCTTCCCTGGAAAAGCTGCTCTGGCACCGGGTAAACTCGGAGAAGCACCGCCGCCGATCATTACCGATGCGTCTTTGCCCTGGCCGGTAGAGATTTGGAAGACCACAACCGCCGCCAATCCAACGCTAATGCAGCGCCTTGTGAAAAAATTGGTGCCTGGACTATTCTCGAAGTTCTGGCCGGAACCTCAACTCACCGATATGTCTAAGTTGGAAGGACCGTCGGCTAACCTCAACTGGATGCCAGGCATGTGGTATTGCTCTGCTTGGCCTCACATGAAAGCTTTTGCGCTACCGGCTTTTTCGGATGGTCATATCCGAATCAACCTAGAGGGCCGGGAGAAAAATGGCATTGTCAAGCATTCTGAGTATGATGCGTTGTGTGAAGAGATCACTCAATTCCTCTACCGGGTCAAAGATGCTAGAACCGGGGAAACTATTGTCGATGAAGTCGTGCGGACACGGCGATCGCCTGCTGACAATGATCCCAAGCTACCAGATTCCGATCTGGTGGTTCTGTGGAAACCCGGCATCAGCGATGTGATTGACAGCCCTGACTGTGGACGGATTGGCCCTGTGGTTTATGATCGAACCGGAGGACATTATTTGTCGAGAGGGTTCCTGATGGCCAAAGGTCCAGGAATTACTCCAGGTTCCAGTATTCCCGACGGGCAAGCTGTTGATATCGCTCCGACGATTATGAGCCTGATGGATGCTGAAATCCCTGCACATTTTGATGGTAAGCCGATTCCTCTGGTGAAGGTAGAATCTTACGCCAACGTCTAGGTATATGGCTAACGGATCTAGGGCAGATCCGTTAGTCAACTTGAGTATTTGCTCGTCCGGATTCAATATGGTGGCGAGTTCAAATAATCTGTAGAAAAGGGGTACAGGAGGTTTATCCCTGCATGGGAACAAACCTCCTGTACTTTTCTAAATGTTCAAGTAAATACTCGAAAGCATCCTCGAAAGAATTACGATAGTATTCTTGATAGCCTGCAGTGGGTTTGCTTGCGTTAGAAGTAATCTTGCTAAGTGCTGGAAACCGATTAAAAGAGTCTGAACTATCGCAATCTCTATTGACCATACTTATTTTATTATTTAGAAATAATTTTGCGGTTACTTTGTTTAGTTAGCCTGATGAGGAAAGAGATACTATGCCCATAGTGAGTGTGGTTATACCGATGTATAACGCTGAGGCATTCATATCGAGTACTCTGGATTCAATTTTGCAGGAGCAAACCGTTGATTTAGAAGTAATCGTAGTTAACGATGGCTCTACGGATAGGTCACTCGACCAGGTGCTTGCTGTCAAAGATGATCGAATTAGGGTTGTGGATGGCCCTTGCCAAGGAATTTCAGCTTCTCTAAATACAGGACTGGCAGCTGCAACATCTGACATCATCATGCGGTGTGACGCTGATGATCAGTATCCTCCCGGACGGATAGCGACCCAGGTCAATTGGTTATCCCAACATCCAGAGTATGGTGCTGTATGTGGTGGTTTCTCAACGATCGATCCGGCTGGACGTTTGATTACTCAATTTGACGTTCATCGGGATCCTAGAGAAATTACGGCTGAGCTGCAGAGTGGCGTAACTTCAACTCACTTCTGTACTTATGCGGTGCGAGCTGAAATTTTGAGAGCGATAGGTGGATGTCGGCAGTACTTCAAAACAGCGGAAGATATTGATTTGCAGCTGCGGATTGGAGAGGTCTGTAGAGTAGGTTATCTGCCTGAAGTCTTATACAAATATCGATTGCATAATGCCTCTATTACCCATGTTCAAAGCAATGTTGAGCGAGAGTTCTTTAGTTTGATGGCAGTTGAATTTCAACAACAGCGCCTCCTCCAAGGGAGTGATGACTTGCAACGGGGCTGTCCACCTGCAGTGCCTCAAAGCACACAAACAGAAGCGATGGAGGCCGGAGAGCATATTCAAAAGCTATTAATCCACCGAGCCTGGCAAGAGCACCAAGCCGGATATAAATGGCAAGCACTCACGACTGCCATGAGATCAGTCATTAGTCAACCCAGAACGATGACGGCGTGGAGTAACCTATTGGCTTTATGCATTAAACCCTCTGGCAAACAGAAAAACCTCAAAGGTGATTCTCTGTCCTGAAAACCTGAGACAAAGGCGCGTGGCTGAATCCAAAGAACCGCTGAATTTGCCTCCTCCCGCAGGTAATGGCAGATAGAGTCTTAGCCGCTACCCATTCTGGTTTCTACAGGTCCACTGCCATAAAGCTTACAGCGCTTTGCGCTGGATTGAATGTGGGTTATTTTTTAGAAGCTGCGCTCCGCGCGGCTTCTAAAAAATAACTGTGGTTGACGCAATTGAAAATTGCTGTAGAGTGCAGCGGGGTGCGGGGGCTGCACCCTGTTCTAACCCTTTGGGCTCCTGCTATTCTTGATAATTTTTTCGATCGCTGCCAAAAACTCTTGCTCCAGGTAGGGCTTGCTGAAGTAATCAGTTGCCCCTAATTGCAAAGCCAACCAGCGATGTTTGGGATTGTTGCGCGATGTAAGCATGACGACAGGGGTGTCTGAAAGATCTGGGTTTTGGCGGCGATAGCTGAGGAATTCAAAGCCGTTCATATTCGGCATTTCGACATCACAAATCACGAGTTTCACGGTTGGGCTTTGCCGCAGCTGCTCGATGGCTTCCCATCCATCTCGCGCCTGTAAAACTCGAAACCCTGCCCGTTCTAAGGAGAGTGTCAGCGTTTGGCGGAGCGTAATAGCATCATCGACCACTAGGACAGTAGAAGTTTGAACGGTCTTAATCGCAGGTGAAACTTTGTGAGCTGATGAGCCAGCCTTTTTGAGCGTTGGACTAGCCGTATTTTGATCTTTTCCTAAGGAAAGCAGAGCTGCTCCATCAATGATAGGAATAAGGCTGCCATCTCCCAAGATGGTACAACCATATGCATAGTTTGGAGGGGCGATCGCACTTCCAAAAGGTTTAATGACCAGCTCTTGCTCGTTGACTAACCGATCAACTTCCAGCGCAAATACCTGCTGTTCTTGGCGCAGGATGAGCATAGGTGGTGCCCAATCTTGCGGAGAAGAAACAGTAGCTAAGGCTTTACTGGGTGCAGTATCTGGGATGGGGCAGGTATAGTTCAACAGGTCAGCGAGCCGATAGGTTGGGATAATTTGCTCCCGCCAATACAAAAATCGCTGTGTTCCAGATTGTTTAATCTGGCTGGGCTGAGGCGTTAAGACTTCCTCAACGCTGTCAGCCGATATTGCGAGGGCGGTAGCACCCACTAGGCAAATGATTAGTTTGGCAATCGTCAGGGTCAGGGGTAAATACAACGTAAAAGTGGTGCCTTGACCGGGTGTAGAAGTCACTGCAACGCTACCTTTGATAGCTTGCAATTGCGATCGCACAACATCTAAACCTACGCCTCGTCCCGACAGTTCACTGACCTGACTGGCAGTGGAAAAACCTGGTTCAAATATAAATTCAAACAGTTGAGCAGGAGGAGTGAAGATCAGTTGCTCGGGAGATAGCCAACCTAGTTCAAACGCTCGACTACGGATACGGTCTAAATTCAATCCTTGTCCGTCATCTTTGACTTCAATAATAGTTTGATTCCCTTTATAGTAAGCTCGAATTTCCAGTTGACCTTGTTCCGATTTACCTTGCTGCAGCCGAACCTGGGCAGGTTCAATCCCGTGATCAAAAGCATTCCGCAGTAAGTGTAGAAGCGGATCATAAAGTTTCTCTAGAATTGCTTTGTCGATTAGAATTTCGGTTCCAGTAAACTTTAAGTTTGCAGGTTTACGGTAAGTGGTAGATAAGTCTCGCAATACACGAGGAAACCGATTTAGAACTTCTTCTAGAGGCAGCATTCGCGCCCATCTAAATTCATTCTGTAGGTGGGATAGCGTCTGCTGCTGTTGATCTAAGATGCGATTGGATTGCCGACAGAACAAATTAATATCGTCAACAGCTTCTTCTAGCTGCACCATGTCCTCAAGCAATTCTTGGAACTGGGAATGAAGTGATCCATAACTATCCATCTCCAACGGATCAAATTCAACAAGAGCTGAGCTAGTTCCCAGAGCAGCGTAAGTGGATGTAGAAACTGCTTCCTTTGAAATCTCCAATGTTTCATTGCGAGTTCTGGAAGCCGATTTTATCTCATAACCCCTATTTTCTGAAATAGAGTGTTCTGGGGCGCGACGCTCTGGAGATGTGAGTATTTGATCCGATTGTTCCTGCAATTGAACCACCATGGTTTGAAATCGAGCAAACCGATTCTGTAGTTCTCGAAGGACAGTTTGCAGTTGCTCACTTTGAAGTGAAAGTCCATCGCGGTTAATCATCAGTTCGCCCACGAGGTTATTCATCCGTTCCAGTCGATCGGAGTCAACTCGAACGGTGAGGCTGGGAGAAACGGGAGCTTCTGTCTGACGGTTACGGACGGGGATACGGCTAAGGGCATTTTGAGGAGGATGTG
>DATNOY010000094.1:0-2725 GCA_036703495.1 Coleofasciculaceae cyanobacterium | reverse complement strand
AGCTCAATGTGTTTTGGATAATCAAATCATTGCTAACGGGCATGCCCAAATTTATGAAAATCCAGATAAAAGCCTTCCTAAAGCTGTACTGTTTAGAGACTCTTTTGGTAACTCAATGCTAGATTTTCTAGCAGAATCCTTCAGTCGATTAGTTGTAGTTTGGCAACCTCATATTGATTATTCCGTTGTAGAAGCAGAAAAACCAGATGTGGTTATCAATCAACAAGTTGAACGTTTTCTAGTTCGAATTCCAGATGATTTGAAGGGACCTTCTCATAATGAAATTGTTCAAGCTAAACTGAATCATGCAGATTGGGCAGATAGACTCTGAGGCAAGGGCTTCTTAGAAAGATTGAAGAGCACAACAGCTAAGTTAGGGTAGTGTAAAATGAATTGATGTAGTGTAGAAAGCTTTTCATAATAAATATTTTTAATATAACGAATTTAAAGTTGAATCCCGATTGGTGAGACTTTTCTCCATATTTAGGCTGAAAGACGATCTGCCATAAGATTGATGGTTTTGGTGAACGACAACGCCAAACTGTACCCATGTAGACCATTCAGTTACATGGAGCAAGGGAACAGCATGGTAGTGACATTAGATGATGCTAAAAGAACTTCGATCGCTACGAAGTTAGCCAGCATGAAGGCAGTCCAAGAGCTGTTAATCCAAAATGAGCAGAAGCTCTGTTCCGAAATTTCCGATGAAAAAATTCAGGAACGCCTCAGAGACTTTTTAGAAGACGATCGTAAGAACCTGGGGATTTTGGAAACTGTAATTGTTCAATACGGAGTTCAGGCTGAACCCGCTGCCACCGTTACAGAAATGATTAAGAAAGTATCGGAACTGATGTCAGGTTCTAAGCTTTCTACCTATGAAAAGGTTTCTCAGCATGAATTGCTCAAGCACCAGCAAACCATGTCGGGATTAATTGTTCACAAGGCAGCTCAGAAAGTTGGAGCAGATGTTGAAGTAGCGATCGCTCCCCTTAACACCATCAATTTTGAGAACCGGGCGCATCAAGAGCAACTCAAGGGAGTTCTAGAAGTCCTGGGCGTGCGCGAACTGACTGGGCAGGAAGCTGACCAGGGGCTGTGGGCGCGGGTTCAAGATGCAGTGGCAGCGCTGTCGGGTGTCGCGGGTAGCGCAGTTACCCAAAGTTCTGATAAGTCTGACATGAACATCCAGGACGTAATTCGGGCAGACCATGCAAAGGTCAGCGTTCTGTTCCAGGAAATTGAGCGTAGCGATAATCCCCAGAAGATTCAAGAGTACTTCGGACAGCTCTACAAAGATTTAAGTGTCCATGCTGAAGCAGAAGAGCAAGTAGTGTATCCAGCCGTCCGCCCCTTTTATGGTGAAGGGGATACTCAGGAACTCTACAGCGAACAAGCCGAAATGAAGCGGATGTTGGATCAAATTAAGTCAATGAATCCGGCATCTCCTACCTTCAAAACTACTGTTAAGCAGTTGAAGGAAGCTGTTCTTGATCATGTTCGTCAAGAAGAGAGCACTATGTTTGCTGCTATTGGCAAAAACTTGTCTGACCAGCAATCTGAGCGGATGGCTAGTGAATTCAAGACAGCGAAGAGCCGCCTTCAGCAACAGCTAGCTGCTTCACAAAAATAGTATGATGGCTGCAAAATAGTACGCTGGCTGCAATGGGTTTACCGCAATCCGGGTATTTCGCCCACGCGCAAGATGCTTACCCAATAGACGTTTGTTAGATTGCAGCCAAAGCCTACTAATTTGCTGCACTTATGCCAGATCCAGCGTAAAGCTGTAACTCACTTAAACCATCAAGTCTTCCGAGGCAATTACATAAATGCCTCGGAAGATTTTTTTTGACTAGAAGAGCAAAGTGGATAAACCTTAACAGTTTCCATGCTTTTGACTTGCGTTTAGACTAATGTCACAGATGGTACTTTTGGCTGAAAACTCTGCAATTTAGGCACTATATGTAGCGTTTTTAAAAAATTAGTCTAAACTCCAGTTTTGAGGTACAAGGCTTGACTGGCGCAGCGCTTTGCGAACACTCTTACCCCCTATTGTCTCAATTGAATGGGAAATGCCATGTCAGATCTAGCTGAAAATAATCTGAACTAAAACCACTAAAAGGCTTTAGGGAGATGGGAGATCAGGGAAAAAATTTGGGAAAACTTATATCTAGGAACGAACAATGCAGTAGCTAGGCAATCGTTAAAAAGCATGCTGCTAAGGCTTTCTACGTAATTTACCTTAGTTAATTCAACACCATGTCTCCCAAGAACAGCAAGATTAATTTCCCTCTTTGGCAGTTTTTAACTCAACCTATTTTTGATAGTAAAGCCCCTATTATTTTAAACCCTAAGCAATTCTGGTATCGTTACCAAATTCAGTATTTAGAACGCTGCTGGCTGAACATCCATCGCTCTGAAGGCAATTTTCACAACTGAAACAGATTTGGAGTTCAGCTATTCCAGCCCAAGGACGCCTTATTTAGCATCTCCACAAACTAGATATATAGGAGTCCTAAATTCAGTCATGAGAAAGCCTACAAGGGGTTTGGGGACTTTGTCTCCAAGGAGGGAGTACTGCTCCCTCCATCCCTTTCTCACAAATTATTTGGGATTGCTATGGCAGGTTCGAATGCTTAATGAAAAAGTTGTGTAGGTTAGGTTGATCCAGAAAACTCAAGATCTTTAGTTCAGTCGGGTTTCGCATTGCTCAACCCAACCTACGCCA
>DATNOY010000093.1:0-4054 GCA_036703495.1 Coleofasciculaceae cyanobacterium | reverse complement strand
ATTGGCTCTGCAAGTTCGGGAGTTTCATCCCGACTGCTAGATGACTATACTCAAACACATAATGTTATGTTTGACTTAAAGTTGGCAACTAGCAGGATTGAAGTTAATCGAATCTTCATAGTAATCCTTGTTCCATGACAGCATTACGCCGATGCTCATATGGGATGCATAAAAATCTCAGTTCTTCAAAACTCGCGAACAATCAATTAACGATAAAGAGAAGAAAATGTAAAAAAAGAAATGATTTTAAAGTGGAAAAAATATATGAAAATTTCTAACTATTGAGAGAACTTGATTGGGATTGCTTGAGTGGCTGAATTGCTATTTCTGAGTTGAACAAAATCTGGAATGTGTCAATGCAAGTCTTATTGCTTTACTTAATTATCCTGCACATTTTTTGTGGCTTAGTTGATCCTGAATCGCTTTAATTTCGATCTATTAAGTAAAGCCTGTGTTTCACGCTACTTAAAATTTGTCCAAAAACCTATCTTGTAGTACAGGTACTGCCCACCCCGTCTCAGTTTGAGCCATTGAGTTTGAGGTTTACAGATAAGTTTTCAACAATCCAGTGTGTCTATCTTGAGAAAAAACACAAATAAACCTAGAGTTAGATAGCAATTATCGGCTGATCAAGCAAATTAGAACCAGTGAGCAGGAATGCAGCTTGTACTTCTGTCAACTCAAAGCTTGAAATTTTCCTAACTGGAGACTTGATCATGAAACTAACTAATTTAACTAAAGCAGCTTCCGCGGCTGCCGTCACAATGAGCATTGCGGCTTTGTCCTTTGCCCTACCTGTTTCTGCCCAAACTAATACGGCTCCTGGCAGTACTGCTCCGGGAACTACCACGACAGAACCTAGTACCAATACTGGAACAACAGGAACTGGAACCAGCGATGTTGCTACTAATAACCAAGATGATGGGTTCGATTGGGGTTGGCTGGGACTTCTAGGATTGTTTGGACTGGCAGGTCTGACGCGCAAACCTAAAGAAACAACGCAATATCGTGATCCTAACCTTGATCCAACCGTTACTTCATCTACCCGGTCTGACTATCGGTAGTCTGTGTATGGCTTGAGAGCAATGAGGACATGGAGTGGGGCTAGAGCTATCTCTCTAAACTGCCTGAAAACGGCACAGCTATAGCCCCGCTGGTGCGTTTATCCGTAGGTACATTTGCCGAAGTTAATTGCTGATGTAGGCGTTAAGGCAATTAACGTGATGTGCCTCGCAAAAGGTTCCCCAGTGATGGATGGGACAGTCCTATATCACCAATTTAATAAGGAATCATAGAAGATGAGAGCAGTATGCTGGCACGGAACCCATGATATGCGGGTCGATACAGTTCCCGACCCAACTATTCTTAACCCACAAGATGCAATCATCAAGATTACTTCCACGGCGATTTGTGGCTCAGATTTGCATATCTATAACGGTTTTATTCCGAGTATGCAGTCAGGCGACATCATGGGCCACGAATTTATGGGAGAGGTTGTTGAAGTAGGCCGAGAGGTTAAAAAAATTCAGAAGGGCGATCGCGTAGTTGTGCCTTTCCCTATTGCCTGTGGTCAGTGCTTTTTCTGCCAACGGGATTTATGGTCTTTGTGCGACAATTCCAATCCTGAACCTAATGCTGGAGCCGTCGAAAAGCTGTACGGGCATTCTCCTGCCGCCCTGTTTGGTTACTCTCATTTATTTGGGGGTTATGCCGGTGGTCAGGCTGAGTATGTCCGAGTTCCTTTTGCAGATGTAGGACCCATGAAGGTTCCGGATGGGCTAACAGACGACCAAGTCCTATTCTTGACGGACATCCTGCCCACTGGCTATATGGCAGCGGAAAACTGCAATATTCAGCCTGGAGATACGGTAGCCGTTTGGGGCTGTGGGCCGGTAGGACTATTTGCTATTAAGAGTGCTTTTCTGCTGGGCGCGGAGCGGGTGATTGCTATTGACCGAGTGCCTGAGCGGTTAAAATTGGCTCAATCGTATGGCAAAGCCGAAATCATCGACTTCGAGTCCGTTGATACAGGAGAAGCCTTAAAAGAAATGACGGGTGGACGTGGTCCTGATGCCTGTATTGACGCTGTTGGGCTAGAGGCTCATGGTATGGGATTAGAAGGATTTTATGACAAAGCCAAGCAAAGTGTGCGCTTAGAAACTGACCGTCCTAATGTGTTTCGGCAAGCCATTGTCGCTTGTCGGAAAGGCGGAACTGTATCGTTAGCAGGCGTGTATGGAGGCTTTTTAGACAAGATCCCGATGGGAGCGGCCTTCAATAAAGGATTGACCTTCAAGATGGGCCAAACCCATGTTCATCGGTATCTTCGCCCCTTGCTCGATCGCATTCAAAATCATGAGATCGATCCTTCGGTGATTATTTCTCACCACCTGCCCTTGGAGCAGGCACCTCATGGTTATGACATCTTTAAGAACAAGCAAGATAACTGTGTGAAAGTAGTTTTGAAACCTGGACTGTAGGAGGACTATGAATTCTACTCCAAACCGGAGATGGCTTAAGCTATCCCAACGGATTGCAAGTCTTGTTTTAGGAATTAGTTTGATCTTGACACTCACTTTAACAGGAAGTGTTGTAGCTCAAGCTGCTCCTAAACTACCAACTGATGAAAATCGCTCGATGGAAAATACCCCTCGTCCTGCAAAATGGTACGACGACCAGCGCAGCATTGACTCTTATATAGATAATGCTGATGTAAATAGCAAGGGTAACTTAGTTGAGCGCTCTAAAGATAAACTGAGGAATGCGGCTGACAATGTGCGCGAAAAGCTGAGTGCCGATCGCTCTGAGGATTCTGATCAGAACTCCTTAACAGATGTCAAAGAAAGAGCTGGCGATCGCATAGAGCAGGCTAAGGAAGTCTTTGAAGAAGCAACAGACAAAGCGTTCAAGCAACCCTTAGATAGGGCAACGGGCACGAATCGTTAGCTGAACTGAGTCTAACCAATTTTTACGCAATTAGATAGGAGCGGTTTTCTAGCTTGATAGCAGCTTATGCTGTCTGCTGTATCCGCTCCTACCTATTGTATGGAGACGTTGTGCCTTAAAAGGGAGCAGGCTTTAACCTGCTTCTTATCAATCTTTTGAGAATGCGATAGAACGCATTGCAGTTGAGCCAATTACAAGCTTAATGCGGCTTACGGCACTAAAAAGCAACAAGGTGATCCTTTCATCTAGATGAGACCTTAAAGAAAATCATGCCTTATCCTTCAGCTCCGTGGAATCTGCAGGGGCACGCATTTCAAACGGTAAATTTGTTACATATTGATCGAGTCCAACCCTTTATCCCAGCAGAGCTACAAATCGTTTCTGTAGTGCCAGGAAAAACCTTAGGCGGTATGTATGTAGGTTGCTACGGCGCAGATTCTACTCTGTCTTATAGTGAACTCATTGTGGTTAGCGCGATTGTTCAGAAGGCAGGTCAATTGGGAGCGTGGATATCTCATATTTATGTTGACAATCCGGATTCTGTGGATGGAGGTCGAAACATTTGGGGCTTGCCTAAACAACTGGCTCAATTCAGGTGGGGACTGGAGAAAAAGCCCCAGGTTCAGGTATATCAGGGGGATACTCTTCTTTGCACCTTAGGCAACGCATGGAAATTTCCAGGATGGCAACAATCGTTAAAGCTTCCGGTCTTTAGTATGTTGCATTCTAAGCTAATGACTTTTGAAGGACAAGCAACATTTAACTTTTATCTTGCCGGTATAGATTTGCAAGTTCCCTCTCAAAGTCCTTTTGCTGAGTTAGGAGTAGAACATCCTCTACTGGGCTTTTATTTGGAACCTCTACATTTAGTAGCAGGTGCTCCGTCAACAGTTTTGGGCGCAAGGTAAAAGTAGGCTTGATCCTAATCTTGCGAAGAGCGATCGCCTCTTCTGTTGGCTGCCAAGTATTCTAATGGGGTGCTACGGTTTGCCGAAGCGATCGATTAGATGCCGTCGCTTAGATCCTAAAGCAGTTCCGTTTCTGTATCAGCGTTTTAGAGAGAACAAGCTTGGAGTATTCAAAATTTCAGATAAGGTTATAAAAATCC
>DATNOY010000092.1:0-4092 GCA_036703495.1 Coleofasciculaceae cyanobacterium | reverse complement strand
CGAGCCTTTCAAAGTCCCCCTTGTTAAGGGGGATTTAGGGGGATCGAGTCTTATCCGAGAAGTATTGGCATCCATTTGGGAAGCCATTGACAGCGAGAAAGTTCTCGCATTGAACAAACAGCAATTTCCCAATGCCATACCCTTAGCACCGACATCAAGCAGCCCTGCAAAGTTGAGCAATGAGCAATGGAGTGATGCGCCTCCCTATCTGCTGATTCCCTATTGCTCATTTCTCATTTTCTATAATTAGTTTCTGGTAGAATTTAAAAATCAGGAATTAAAAAATTGCGAGCTAAGCTAGTTTTTCTGAGGCAGTTTGGCAATTTAGATTTCTGATTGCAAGACAGCAAGCTCAAGCAAATGCCAGCGGCTTTCACTGGGGAGAGAGACATGGAAGCTTGGTTTACCAGTAATTTGATTTTGACCGTAATTATTGCACCGGCTGTCAGCTACTTAGCCGTCAATTCGGTCTATGAAATCTCTGCTTGGAATCGAATTGTCTATAAGCTCGCTAAAGATTCTTCTGTAGTTACTACCAAAATTGCCAACGACCTCACCTACGATGTTAAGGTGCAGGCCCATGAAGCCGAAATAGCTAAAGCGTCGGCTGAGGATGTCACTCAGGCTCCATAGCTTGCCTCAGGGCTGGAATCAGCATCTGGCTGAGGGTAGCCGCATCCACCCCTAGCTCAGTTCGCTGCTGTGCCCCAAAGATTCCTGCCTGCGAATGCCACCAGGCTGCACTTTGCACCACTGACTCAACCGGAATTCCTCGCCGCATTCCCTGAGCTAACAGCCCACCCATCATGCCCGTCAAGATATCACCACTCCCGCCTCGCGCCAGTGCCGGAGTGCTATCTGGATTCAGCCAGACTGATCCTTGAGGATGGGCGATCGCTGTTCTAGCTCCCTTTAGCAGCACGATCGCCCCACTTTGCTGGGCTGCCTTTTGTACTGCCCCCAAGCGATCGCTCAATGGCTCGGCCAATCCGGGAAACAGCCGCTTAAACTCTCCCACATGGGGCGTCAAGACGGTGACAGCCTGCCGTTGAGACAGAGCATCTACCCGATTAGCCAAAATATTTAAACCATCGGCATCCAGTACCAGAGGACAAGTGCTATCTAACACCTGCTGAACTGCACCCTGGGCGGCAGTCGTGAGTCCTGGGCCACAGGCGATCGCATCATATTTGCCTAACTCAATAGACTCAGGTAAATGAGCGATCGCACCCTCTGGCGTTTGTGGACAGCCGATTAATAAAGCATCTGGCAGTTGGCTAATCAACAAAGGCTGGAGCGCTTCAGGAATCGCCATCGACAGCATGCCCACCCCACTCGCTCGAGCTGCTAAACCTGCCAAAATTGCGGCTCCCATATAGCGCTGTGATCCGCACACCAGCAGCACATGCCCCTGCTGATATTTGTGGGTCGAGGCCGGACGGGGCAGCGGCAGGGCAGCGATCGCAGATTCGGCAGTTATCCGCTGCAGCTGAGGCACATCCCCCAAAACTGCCCGAATGTCTGCCAAAGGCAAGCCAAAATCAATAAGCTCAGCCTGTCCAACATACTCTAAGGCTTGATCTTGCAAAAAGGCCAATTTCCAGAGCCCCAGACAGAAAGTATCCGTCGCTTGAATGGCAGTTCCCAACACGGCTCCTGTATCGGTGTGCAGCCCAGAGGGTAAATCAATGCTAACCACCGGCACCGACTGTTGATTGCTGAAGCGATTGATCCAATCCACCGCCTGCGCAATTTCACCTTGTAGCGATCGCGTCAAGCCAAACCCAAACAGTCCATCAATCAATAGATCGCACGCTTGCAACGCTTCCACCTGCTGCAGCTGAGGAATGCCTAAACTATCGGCATACTGGGCATGAGCGGCCGTCAGGTCTTTGAGTTGGGTAAAAGGCTGATAGCGCTGCACCTCAATGCCTTGCAGGTGCAGCTCACGCGCCACCACCAGCGCATCGCCGCCATTGTGCCCCGGGCCAACCAGGATGCCCACGCGATCGCCTGCCTGCAACGGATAGCCCTCTAAAATCCGCTGCACCAGCAATCCTGCCACCTTTTCCATCAGGGCCGCCACGGGCATACCCGCCGCAAACAGCCGCCCTTCAATCTGGCTCATTTGCGCTGCCGTCACAGCAAATTGCTGAATTTGCGCTAGCCGGGACTGGGATGCTAGCCGAGACTGGGATGCTAGCCGGGACTTTTGTGCCAACGAGGACTGCGGCGATCGCTCTGAAGCAAGAGAATAGTGAAGCGTACCCATAGATTCCTCAGATGAAATTTCTCTGATGCAGCTTGATGCAGATTGATCGGCTTGACCACCTAGTTCTTACCGTACAAGATATCCAAATTACCTGCGAGTTCTATTGTCAAGTGCTGGGAATGCAGGTAATTACCTTTGGGGATAACCGCAAAGCCCTGCAGTTTGGACAGCAAAAGCTGAATTTGCATCAGGTTGACAAAACCTTTGAACCCAAAGCCCTTCATCCCACACCCGGTGCAGCCGACCTGTGTTTTATCACCCCGACACCCCTGACCGAAGTGATGGAGCACCTGCGGTTCTGTAAGGTGGCCATTGAGTCGGGCATTGTGCCCCGCACCGGAGCCACCGGAGCGATCGCCTCTCTCTACATTCGCGATCCGGATGGAAATCTTCTAGAAATTTCCAATGAGCTAAAAGGGTAAACGTGATTGCTGCTTGTGAATTGCTCTACACCTGCCATTCTCATTCTAGGTTTTAACAAGTGATTGGCATAAGCAGCTCGAGGAAATTGTGGAAGGACTGAGTCTTTCGCGTGCTGAGGCAGGTCTATTAACGGTTTGCACCAATCAAATTGGAAATCTTGAGCAACTTGTTGAAGGGATAGAACCTCAGAATCACGGTATCTACTATCCCAGAAAAATAGGAAAACAAAGACAGGTTAAACAGGGCAGTTCTTTGCAGGAATGCCACTTCTTAATGAGTGGTGTTGTCATCTTAATTTCAAATTAATTTCAAAGAAGATATGGAAGGAAACCTGTGGCTTTGCTAAGGAATTTCTGGATGTAGATAATGATATTGACAAAAAATTAGGGAGCTGGGATACAAGTCATATATTATGGATGGCGTCTATTGCTATCACTGGTATAGAGCTGATGGAATCCCAATGCGGGGAGTGGGCTATTCGGAAGAAAGTTCTTTACCGGCAATTCAATAGTGCGATCGCCAGCGAACAGTTTTGACCTTGTTCAATCCCAGGTGAAGCGGTTTCTTAGAAGAGCTGCTGGCTCTGCACCCCACACTACTCTGTGCGACATCAATGATAGTAGACTGTAATTCTCGAAGATTGCGGCATCAGCAAACCCAAACTTGGGAGACAGGAGATTGAGTGTGGTCAAGAGTAAGTGGCTGAATGGTGCATTGATCGCAGTGCTGCCGATTGTCTATGTCATTACCTATCTCATCGTAGGTGGAAAAAGAGGGCCGTATTATTGGACGCCTAATCAAGATCCAGATTACGCTTACCTGGCTAATTCATTAGTTCTAGCGCTATTTAAAGTTCCCCAACATACCGATCACCCCGGTACGCCACTACAGGTTTTGGGCGCGATCGTTCTCTGGGTCAGTTATGGGGTGCAATCCCTATTTAACCCTGCGCTTCAGAAGAATCTGGCAGACGAGGTTTTAACCAACCCTGAACTGTATCTCAATCTATTCAATGGACTGCTGTTATTTGTGACGGCCTGTTCTTTGATTGCGGTCGGCTGGGTGGCACTACGGCTGAGCAACAGTTGGCTGCTGGCGCTAATTCTTCAGATCAGCCCTTTACTGATGATCCGGACTTTCTTAGGAGAAGAACCGAGCCGAGTGGCACCCGATGTTTTGGTCGTTTGTATCAGCCAACTTTTGGTCCTGGTTCTGATTCGGTATCTGTATTTAGAAAATTCGGAGCGATCGCGCAATTTCATTATCAGTTTAGGGGCTGTGTTTGGGGTGGGCATGGCCACCAAAGTTACCTTCCTGCCGATGATTGTGTTTTTTCTGTTGCCTCAGGGGTGGCGCAGAAAAGCCTTGACGCTGGGTGCAGGCATCCTGGCCTTTGT